>JBBSAS010000039.1:0-10294 GCA_038252055.1 Candidatus Limnocylindrales bacterium | reverse complement strand
GTCCGGTGCTCGACGAGCGTGAAGGCTCGCTCGGTGAGGATCGCGAGGAGCGCCACGAGGATCGCCCCGGCCACGAGCCGCGCCGTCCCCTCCGTCCCGCGCAGCGCGAAGCCGTCCACGATGTAGCGGCCCAGGCCACCGCCGGCCACGAGGGCGCCGAGCGTGGCCGTCGCGACCACCTGGACCGCCGCCGTCCTGGCGCCCACGAGGATGAGGGGCATGCCGATCGGGATCTCCACCCGCCGGAGGACCTCCGACTCGCGCATCCCCATCCCGCGGCCGGCCTCGACGACGTCCCGGTCCACCTCGCTGATCGCGACGTGGATGCCGGCGAGCAGCGGCGGGACGGCGAGGAGCACAAGAGTCGGGAGCGTCGTCGGCGCGCCCAGCAGGCCGCTGAACGTGAAGAAGACGAGCAGGAGGGCATAGGACGGGACCGCCCGGCCGATGCTGGCCACGTTCATCACGGCCGTCCCGAAGCGTCCGGTGTGCCCGGTGTAGAGGCCGATCGGAACGGCGACGAGGAGGGCCACGAGGAGCGCTGCGCCGGCGAGCGCCACGTGCTCGAGGGTGCGCACCGGGATCCCGTCCGGTCCGCTCCAGTGCGCCGGGTCGAGGATCCAGGCGACGCCGCTGCCGAGGATCTCCACGGTCAGGCCGACCGGATCCGCGACCAGGGGGTGAGCAGCCGCTGAACCCCCACGAGGAGAAGGTCGAGCACGACCGCGAGCGCCACCGACATCACGACCCCGGCGTAGACCATCGTCGGGAAACCCCGGTTGAAGCCGCGCAACATGAGCTGGCCGAGGCCGCCCTCGCCGATAAGCGCCGTGACCATCACGAGGCCGATCGTGGTGACGGTGGCGAGCCGGATCGAGGTCACGATGACCGGCGCCGCAAGCGGCAGCTCCACCCGGGCGAGCCGCTGTCGATCGGTGTAGCCCATCCCGGTCGCCGCCTCCACGGCATCGCGTGGCACGCCGTCGAGCCCGGACACGATGCCCCGGACCAGGATCAGGAGCGTGTAGCTGACGAGCCCGATCTCGGCGGTGGCGAACGAGAGCCCGGTGAACGGCACGAGGACGGCGAAGAGGGCCAGGCTCGGGATCGTGTACAGGAGCCCGGCGATCCCGGCGACCGGGCCGTAGAGGCGTCGCCAGCGGTAGACCGCGAGGGCCAGGACGAGGCTGAGGGAGAACCCCACCGCGACCGCGACGAGGGTGAGCTGCAGATGGTCCACGGTCGCCGCCGCCACCTCGTCGAGGTTCCGGGCGACCCAGTCCCAGCGGATGCTCATCCGGAGGCCTCGGGCGGCTCGAGCGGCTCGAGCGGCTCGAGCGGCTCGAGCGGATCCAGCGGCACCAGCGGGTCGAGCGACCCCAGCTCCGCGCCGTCCGGGCCGGCCGTCTCTCGGAGCAGCTCGGCGATCCCGGTCACCGTGACCAGGCCCCGGACATGGTGTTCGCGGTCCACGACGATCCCGGCATGGACGTCCGCGTCGAGGAGGCGGGAGAGCGCGTCGCGCAGCGAGACCGACCGATCGAGCAGCGGCTCGGCCGGCGCCATCGGCGCCTCGGCGAGGATCGTCCCCACCCGGACGTCCGCCCGGGCCACCCAGCCCGCCGGTCGCCCGCGCTCGTCGAGGAGGAGCAGCCACGGGAACGAGCCGGTGAGCGCCCTCACGTGCTCGGCGGTCGCCGTCTCTGCGACCCCGGCCGTCACGGCCGGGACGAGCTCGAGGTCCTCGACACGACGCAGGCTCAGGCGCTTGAGCCCGCGATCGGCGCCCACGAAGCGGGCCACGAACGGCGTCGCGGGGCTGGCCAGGATCTCCGTCGGCGGGCCGAACTGGGCAAGGACGCCACCCTCCTGGAGGACGGCGACGAGATCGCCCATCTTGATCGCCTCGTCCACGTCGTGGGTCACGAAGAGGATCGTCTTCGCCAGCCGGTCCTGGAGCGCGAGGAACTCGTCCTGGAGGCGTTCGCGGGCGATCGGGTCCACGGCGCCGAAGGGCTCGTCCATGAGCATGATCGGCGGGTCGGCCGCGAGCGCCCGTGCCACCCCGACCCGCTGGCGCTCGCCGCCCGAGAGCTGGACCGGGAAGCGAGCCGCGTAGGTGGTCGGCTCCAGGCCGACGAGGGCAAGGAGCTCATCGGCACGCTCCCGCTGCCGCGCCTTCGGCCAGCCGAGGAGCCGCGGCACGGTCGCCACGTTCTCGGCGATCGTCTGGTGGGGGAAGAGGCCCACCTGCTGGATGACGTAGCCGATCCCGCGGCGCAGCTCGGTCACGTCCCGATCCGCCGCATCGACGCCGTCGATGAGGATCCGGCCGGCGGTGGGCTCGATCAGGCGATTGACCATCTTGAGCGAGGTGGTCTTGCCGCAGCCGGACGGGCCGACGAGGACGCAGATCTTCCCGGCGGGAACCGTGAACGAGAGGTCGTTGACGGCGCCGGGCAACTCGTCGCTCCGGTGTCCACCCCCGCGTCCGCTGTGGCCGTAGCGCTTGTTGACGTGGTCGAACGCGACGGTGGCGGCGCGGCTCGACGCCCTGTCCGGCATCGTCGTACTTCCTCCAGGCGCTGCTTCGGGAATGAGCCGCCCTGCCCGGCCGGCGCCGGGCCTGCCCGGCGCTACCCTGCTTCGACGAGCGGCTTCACCTCGCCGACCAGGCGCTCGAGCGTTTCGGTGTCGTAGGGGGCCGGCTGCTCGGACAGGACCGTATGGAAGCCCAGCTCGACGTAGGGCGCCAGCCGCTCGGCGATCTGCTCCGGAGTGCCGTTCCAGAACGTCGTGTCGTTGGCCACCGCGGTCAGCGGCGTCCGGTTGCGTTCCATCGCGGTTCGCCAAACACGATCGGCCTCCGCTTCGCTGTCGCGGATCGTGGCTTTGATGCCGAGGGTGAACTCGATCTCCGCCGGGTCGCGCCCGACGGCCTCGCAGTGGTCGCGCAGGACGTCGACTTTGTGGGCCATCTCCGCAACGGTCCCCATGACGTTCCACATGTCGGCGCGCCGTGCCACGGTCCGCAACGTCTTCTTCTCGCCGCCGCCGCCGATCATGATCGGGAGGTGGCCCTGGAGCGGGGCGGGATGGTGGACGGCCCCGGCGAAGGCGTAGTGGCCGCCCGGCGGAGAGGTGACCGTCGCCCCGTCGAGGAGCGCTCTGACCACCTCGACCGACTCGTCGAGCCAGTCCAATCGCTGACCGAATCCGGATCCGAAGTCGATGCCGTGTGCCGTGTGTTCGAGGTCGAACCAGGCGCCGCCGAGGCCGGCGATCGCCCGACCGCCCGAGATGTGGTCGATCGTGGTGACGGCCTTGGCCACCAGGCCGGGGTTGCGGAATGTGTTCGCCCCCACGAGGAGCCCCAGGCGGACCCGCTCGGTTGCCATTGCCCAGGCCGCCAAGCAGGCGTACCCTTCGAAGATCCCCTGGTGCGGATCGCCGAAGATCGCATAGACGTGATCCCACGTCCAGAGCGAGTCATAGCCGAGCCGGTCGACGTGCCGCGCCGCCTCCAGCATCTCTGTCCAGGTCGCTCCCTGGCTCCAGAGCAGAATGCCAAGCTTGATATCGGCCATGGGTGGGGCCTCCGTTGCTGGGTTCGTCCTCGATCCTAGGCGTTCCGCGCCGTCGGCGCGCGGGCCCGGGGTCTGCCCGGTCCGGCGCTACGAGCCGTCCAGCTCGCGGGCGATCGCGCGAAGGATGAGGCGGGCCGCCTCGGCCGACTTGGCCCCGGGCCGCGCGCCGTCGCCGGGGACCGTCATCGATCGACGCCGGGACGTACCGCCGTTCCCTCAGGCTCGAGCCCGAGGATCCGGCCGCGCATGGCCCGCCATTCCGGCTCCAGGATGCTCATCTGGATCTCGTCGGTGAACTGCCCGTCGCGCCAGATTGCCTCCCGGGACCGCCCCTCGACGACGAAGCCGATCCTCCGGTAGGCCCGGATCGCCCGCTCGTTGAAGGCGAAGACGGTCAGCGCCACCCGGTGGAGGCCGAGCGTCCCGAAGGCGTGCTCGAGCATCAGGCCCGTTGCCTCCGTCCCATAGCCGTGGCCCCAGCAGTCGCGCTCGCCGATCGTGATGTGGTAGAGGGCGGAGCCGTTGTCGCCGTCAAGCTGGCTGAACGCGCAGGTCCCGATGAGGCGGTCGGAGCCGCGCAGGTGGATCGCGAGCGCGAGCGATCCCGTCCCGGAGACGCGCGCCTCGAAGAAGCGGCGGACCTCGTCCACGCGCATCGGGCCCGCCTGGTAGCGCGTGAGGCGCGCGACCTCCGGGTCGGTGTACCACCGCGTGAACGCGCCGAGGTTCCCGGCCTGGTGGCGTCGCAGGACGACCGTCCGGCCTTCGATCGCATCGGGAAACCAGCTCCGCGACCCCATCCCGGCGAGCGTATACCATCGCGCCCATGCGCCGGTGGAGCGAGGTCGCCGAGCGGGTGGCCTCCACCACGCGGACCTCCGAGAAGACCCGACTCCTCGCCGACTACCTCCGCACGGTCGGTCCGGACACGCTCGCGTCGGCGGTCGTCTTCTTCACCGGACACGCCTTTCCCGAGGCGGACGCGCGGACGCTCGGCCTCGGCTGGGCGAGTATCGCGGACGCGGTGACACGGGTCGCGGGGGTCTCCCGGACGGATCTCGGGGCGGCCTACGACCGCTACTCCGATCTCGGTCGCGCGGTCGGCGAGGTTCTCGCAGCCCGAGCGGATCCACCAGGCCCGGACGGCCAGCCGTCCGTCCCCGAGGTCGCCGCAGCATTCGAGGCGATCGAAGCGGTGCGTGGACCGGCCGCCAAGTCAGTTCAGCTCGAGGAGCTGCTCGCGCGGTGCGACCCGCTCGTCGCCACGTACGTCGTGAAGATCCTCGGCAGCGAGCTCCGGATCGGCCTCCGCGAGGGCCTCGTGGAGGCCGCGATCGCCCGTGCCTTCGAACGTCCCCAGGCCGACGTGGCGCGCGCCGCGATGCTCACCGGTGACCTCGGCGCGACCGCCGTCCTCGCCCGCGACGATCGTCTCGCCGATGCGCGCCTCTCCCTCTTCCACCCGCTCCGCTTCATGCTGGCCGCGCCGGCCGAGAACGCCGGCGAGATCGTCGAGCGCCTCGGCCCCGAGGTCTGGACCGAGGATAAGTACGACGGGATCCGGGCCCAGCTGCATCGCCGCGGGGACGAGGTGCGGCTCTTCTCCCGCGACCTGCGCGACGTCTCCGGCCAGTTTCCGGAGGTCGTCGATGCGGGCCGCGACCTTGCCTGGGACGGGATCCTCGACGGCGAGCTCCTGGCCGTCCGCGACGGCGTCGTCCTGCCGTTCCTCTCCCTTCAGAAGCGTCTCGGGCGCAAGGCTCCCTCGGCGGCAGTCCGCGCGGAGGTCCCCGTCACGTACGTCGCCTTCGACGTCCTCGCCGCGGGACCGCGCGGCGGCGAGGTGACGCCGCTTCTCGAGCTGCCGCTGCGCGATCGCCGTGCGCGCCTCGAGGGCTTCGGGCTCGAGGCGGCGGGCGGGGCGCGGTTCGCCGTCAGCCGGCTCGCCACCGCGACCTCGGCTGATGAGCTCGAGGCCGCCTTCCTCGGGGCTCGTGCGCGACGCAACGAGGGGCTCATGGCGAAGGACCCCATGAGCGTCTACGCCCCCGGTCGACGCGGCTTCGGCTGGCTGAAGATGAAGAAGGCCCTCGCGACCCTCGACTGCGTCGTGGTCGGCGTGGAGGCTGGCCACGGGAAGCGGCACGGGGTCCTCTCCGACTACACGTTCGCGGTGCGCGACGAGGCGAGCGGCGCGCTCGTCACGATCGGCAAGGCGTATTCGGGGCTCACGGACGCGGAGATCGCCGAACTGACCCGCTGGTTCGAGGCGCACACGCTCTCTCGCCACGGGCGCTATCGGGTCGTGGAACCGGAAGTCGTCGTGGAGGTCGCCTTCGACGTGATCATGCGCTCCGCGCGCCACGCATCCGGCTTCGCCCTCCGCTTCCCGCGGATCGTCCGGGTCCGCGACGACAAGACGCCGGCCGAGGCGGACGCGCTCGCGACCGTGGACCGGCTCTGGGGCGAGCTGCAGCTCGGCTCCGAGCATCTCGTGACCCAGGAAGCGGGGCGTGGGGCGGCCCTTGTGCGGGGACCTACACTTCGCCGATGAGCACGCCTCTCGAACCGGTCGCCTCGCTGCGCCTGCTTCCGCTGACGCTCTACACGGAGCAGCTCATCGTGCGCGGAACGGCCCAGGGCCGTCACCACCGCGTCACCGACATCCTCAACCTCCGGACCGAGCCCTTCCTCGTCCTGGAGGACGTCGTCCTCGAGGAGTACGGCTCCACCGACGCGCCGCTCCGCGCCGCGTTCGCCCACGTGAACCTCGATTCGGTCCTCTTCGCCGTCTCGCTGACCGCCGTCGAGCCGGCCCAGGAGCTCCACACGCCGAAGGTGGCCGAGCGGGCGCTCTTCTCGATCCCCCCGTTCCGGGTCGTCGGGAACGTCCACCTGCCGCCGGAGCACCACGTGCGCGACGGCCTCTCCGGGCTGGTGGGCGCATTCATCCCGGTGACCGACGCGACGTTCTGGTCCGATCGGCTCGGCCAGGGCCACCAGGCCGTCGCCTACGTCGCGGTCAACCGCGCGCGAGCCCAGGTCTTCGCCCCGTACCAGGAGGCCGACCCGTGGGCCGGCGTCGCCCGTCCCCGGGCCGGGAGCCCCGAGCCGCCGACGCGGGGATCCGGCTGGTGATCCGCGACACCGACGAGGAGAAGGTCGCCGCGCTCCGCGCCGGGCTGCCGGCGACCCGCGCCGGGATCTACCTGAACACCGGCACCGCGGGCCCGATTCCCACCGAAGCGGCGGCGGCCGCGCAGCAGGTCGCGGACCGCGAGCTGGCCCTTGGCCGGGCGACCCCCGCCGCGTACGAGGAGCTCGTGGCACGGATGGACGAGGCACGAGCCGTCGTCGCCGCCGTCCTCGGCACGGGCGTGGACCTGGTCGCGCTCACCCACGCGACGACCGAGGGCGTGAACCTCGCCCTCGGGACGATCGACTGGCGGCCCGGCGACCGCGCCGTCACGACGACGCTCGAGCACCCCGGGGTGACGGGCCCGCTCGCCCTCCTCCGCGACCGGCTGGGCGTCGAGATCGTCGAGACGGAGATCGGCGACGGGGGCGACGACGAGCGAACCCTGGCCGCGCTCGAGACGGCCGTGACCGGGGGGCGGACGCGGGCCGTGGTCGCCTCGCACGTGGCCTGGTCCACGGGCGCGATCCTTCCCGCGGGCCCGATCGCCGGGCTCGCCCGGCGGCACGGGGCGGTGAGCATCCTCGACGGCGCGCAGTCGGCGGGCGCGATCCCGCTCGCGCTCGACGCGATCGGCGCCGACTTCTACGCGGTGAGCGGCCAGAAATGGATGCTCGGACCGGAGGGCACCGGCGCGCTCGCCGTACGCCGGGATCTCGTGGGCCGGGTCCTCCCGCCGGTCGGCGGCTTCTTCGCCGCGACCGTCCCGTACGCCGTGGGCCGGGAGGCGCTGCACGCCGACGCGCGACGCTTCGAGACCGGAGGCTTCCACGCGCCGTCGATCGCCGGCCTCGCCCGCAGCGCCGGCTGGCTCACGATGACCGTCGGGCTCCCGTGGGCCCACGACCGGGCGGCCCGCCTCGCCGCCGCGACCGCGGACCGGCTCGCGGCGACGCCCGGGGTGACGCTCGTGACACCGCGCCGGGAAGGGGACCGGATGGGCACCCTCGTCTCGTTCCGGGTCGCCGGGTGGGCAGCCGACGAGGTGGTCGATGCGCTCACCCGCCACGTCCACGCGATCGTGCGTGCGATCCCGGGCCTCGACGCCGTCCGCCTGAGCCTTGCGTTCTTCACGAGCGATCCGGAGCTGGATCGCGTGCTGCGCGCCGTCGATGAGATCGCGCGCCACACGCCCGCCACGCTGCCGGCGCGGCCGGTGATCGAGTTCCTCGAGGGCCGCCAGGCGTAACTGCGGGCGTCGGCCGTTGGCCGGCGTGTCCCACGCTGGCGCCCCCGGCCTGCCCGGCCCGCGCGGCCGCCCCGGCCGTCCCCACTCCGCCCGTTCGCGCGTTCGCCATGGTGCCCGGGAGCACCGGCGCTTCGCGAGGTGCTTGGCGTCGCCGGTACCGTCGGGGTACATTCGCGGCCACTGCATGGTACGGATCGCCCATTTGCGGTCGGTGCCCTGCCCACGGGAAGATTGGATCGTGGCTGCGGATCCGGATCCGTACTTCGCGCTCCCCGGTCTTTATGGCGCGCCCGCGACCCCGAAGCTTCCCCGCCCCGTTCGCGATTCCGAGCGGCCCTTCGATCCTGACGACCTGCCGCTGGAGATCGCCCGGACCGAGGAGGAGCAGGCGATCGCGGCTGCGATCGAACCGTCGTCCGTGCCGCGGCCGGGGACGAGCGAAGCAGCTCGCGACGGTGCCGACCGCGACGGCCGGGAAGCGCGACGATTCGGGCTTCATCTCGGGGTCCGGTTCGGCGCCCGCGAGAGGTAACGCGGCCCGCGAGAGGTAACGCGGCCCGCGCGCCGTCATTCGACCGGAGGGCTGGGGCACTCCCACGTGAACCGGGCGCGGACCTCGTTCGGATCGGCCGGCGACGACGCCGGATCGACCTGGAGCAGGTCGAGGTCGAGCGTCCCACTCCGATCGCCCTCTCCGCGGGGCGGCGCGTCCGGCGGGGGATCGAACGCCGCGTTGCCGACGGCAAGGAGCGTGGACCCCCGGCCATCGGCGAGCGTGATCCTCCGCCGCAGGAAGTCCACCGCCAGGATGTGCGGCGTCCCCAGGCCTGCCAGGGGGACCGTCCCCACCGTCGCGATCTTCCACCGACCGGCGGCCCATTCGCAGGCGGCGTCGCCCTCCGACACCGGTGCGCCGACGGGCAGGACGGGCGAGAACGAGAAGCTGCCGGTGACCGTGACGGGCGACGCGACGGTCGGCCCGACGGTCAGGCCCACGGTGGCTCCGCCGATCGCGATGGCCGCTCCGAGCAGGACCCGGTCCACCTCGAAGCCGCGGAGAAGGAGCAGGAGCAGGATCGCGACCACGAACGCGAAGCCCACGCCGACCTTGAGGACGAACGCCCAGAAGCCCATGTCCACGGGGAGGCTGTCGGCGAACCGGACCGCCGCGCCCCAGGCGACCCCGCCGACGAAGACGGCGAGGGCGCGACGAGCGTTCGTGCCGGTCGCGAGCGGCCGACGGGCGGCCTCGCCGTGATCGTCGGCATCGAGCGGCGGGATCGGCGGGGGCGGGAGGCTCGGCCGGCGGAACATCCGGCGGATCGTCGCACACCAGGGCGTCGCAGGCCCCGGGCTACCGCATCGATCTCCGCGGGGTGTACCCTCGCTGCGTCGGGCCCGTCCCGCGCCGGCGGGGGAGTAGCTCAGCGGTGAGAGCAGGCGTCTTATACACGCCACGTCGAAGGTTCGAATCCTTCCTCCCCTACCACGCTCGTCGTCCGGGCTGGTCACCGCTCGCGCCGGGCCGCGCCAGGCGTTCCGCGCCCGGGTCACCGCCGACCCTGCGTCCACCTCCACGGGCCGGTCGCGTATTCCGCCTGGGATTGCTCTCAGGTCCGTGCACGCTCGGCCGGACGCGGGACCCGACTGAACCGGACGCAGGCCACGCGTGCCCATGCCACGGACGATGACCGAACGGAATTGCCACCCCGTGCCCCGGGGCTGGGACGCGCTCCGCCCCGGGCGCGACGAAGAGAGGGCCACGTGCGGCGGCACGGCGGATCAAGGTACGGGGATCAAGGTACGGGGCCGCGAGCCTCCCAGACGGCGCCTGCCCAGTGCGATCGTCGAGATCCGCGAGACGTCGCCCGCGCCCCCGTGGCACGATCAGCGCGCCATGTGGGAGTTGCACATCTCCGCCGTCGAGCTCGTCGCCCGGACGGTGCTCGTCTACGCGTTCTTCCTCGCCGCCCTCCGGATCTTCGGGAAGCGCGAGCTGGGCCAGTTCACGCTCTTCGACCTGGCGCTCGTGCTGCTCGCGGCGAATGCCCTGCAACCGGCCATCACGGGGCCCGATGCCTCGATCCCGGGTGCCGCGATCATCATCGTCACCCTGTTCCTGCTCAACGCCGCCGTGGCCGGCGTACGCGCCCGCTCGCGGTGGGTTCGGCGGCTGCTCGAATCGGCGCCCTCCACGATCGCCCGCGACGGCCGCTGGCTCCCGAGGGTCCTCGAGCGGGAGGGCCTCGACGACGACGACCTCGACGCCGCCCTGCGCGAGCACGGCCTCGAAGTCGTGGGGCAGGTGAAGCTCGGGGTGCT
>JBBSAS010000038.1:0-10498 GCA_038252055.1 Candidatus Limnocylindrales bacterium | reverse complement strand
CCCGGCGGGCCGTGGAGGAGCACGTGGTCGGAGGCCTCGCCCCGCCGGCGGGCCGCGGTGAGCAGGACGGAGAGCCCCGCCTTGACCTCGCGCTGGCCCAGGTACTCGCCGAGCGATCGGGGCCGCAGCGAGCGCTCCAGGGCGATCTCGGAGTCGTCCGCCAGGTCGGCCGCGACAAAGCTGCCCGGGGTGTCCGTCATCTCGATGAGTCTAGCACGAACGAAGCGTCATATCGCACGGATGTTCGAACTGTGCGGTCGGGCCGGCCCCGCAGTCACCCGGCCCCGCCGGAGAGGGCGCGCAGCGATGCCTTGACCCGGTCCTCGAGGGTCGTCCCGGCATCCGATGATGTCGTTCCGGCCCGGGCGGCGGCGCGGGCCTCGGACGGCGTGTAGCCGAGCGCCTCGAGGGCCGCGACGACGTCGCCCCCGGCGATCGACCCGGGCGGGCTCCCGGCCGCAGCGGCGCCTCCCGCGGCGAGGCCCGCCGTCTCCACCTTCTCCCGCAGTTCGAGCACGATCCGCGCGGCCAGCCGCTTCCCCACCCCGCTCGTCGCCGTGAGGATCGCCTGGTCATCGGCGAGGATCGCGAGCTGGAGCTCGGCGACGGGGCGGCTGCCGAGGATCGCGAGGGCGACCTTCGGACCGACCCCGGTCACGGTGAGGAGGAGGCCGAAGAAGCCGAGCTCGTCGGCGCTCCGGAAGCCGTAGAGCGCCTGGAGATCCTCCCGCACGAGATGGTGGGTGTGGACCTTGAGCCGCGCCCCGGCCGTCGCGTCGGCGAGGAGGGTTGGGGCGGCGAAGACCCGGTAGCCGATTCCGCCGACCTCGATCACGAGGCTGTCGGCGGCGACCGAGGCGACCACCCCCTCGAGCGACGCGATCATCCGGCCCGCTCCTCGAGCGCGAGCGCCTTCCGGATCGCTCGCTCGTACGGCGACTCGCCGGCCTTGCGGGGCGCGACGGCGGCCCGGTCGAGGATCCCGGCGTTGATCCGTTCGCCCGGGCGGACCCGGTTCGCCGTCCAGATCGCGATCGCGAGGGCGTCGGCGGCGTCGTCCGGGTGCGGCGGCTCCGGGAGGTCGAGGATCGCCTGGACCATCCGGGCCACCTGGCCCTTGTCGGCGGAGCCGTACCCGGTCACGGCAACCTTCACCTCGGACGGCGTCGCCTCGCGGACCTCGAGGTCGTGGGCCGCCGCCGCAAGGAGGACGACGCCGCGGGCGTGGCCGACCGCGAGCGCCGTCTGGACGTTGCGGGAGTGGAAGATCCGCTCCACCCCGACGATCGCCGGGCCGTGCAGCTCGATCAGGTCGCCGAGGAAGGCGTGGATGGCGAGCAACCGTTCCGGGAGCGGCAGGTCGGCGCCGGTGTGGAAGACCCCGAAGTCGACCGCGCGCAGGCGGCTGCCGGTCCGGTCGACGATCCCGTAGCCCAGCGAGGCGGTCCCCGGGTCGATCCCGAGGACGATCACCCGGCGACCTCGGCGAGGATCTCGTCCGTGAGCTCGAGGTTGCTCGTGACGCGCTGGACGTCGTCCACGTCCTCGAGATGCTCGACCAGGCGAAGGTTCTGGCGAGCCCGGGCCACCTCGACGGCCATCGTCTGCTTGGCGATCATGGCCACCTCGCCGGACTCGATCGCCACGCCGGCCTTCTCGAGGGCGCCACGGACGGCCTCGAGATCGGAGGGCTCCGTGTAAATCTCCAGCGGGTCGGTCTCCGTCTCGACGTCGCTGGCGCCGGCGTCGATGGCCAGGAGCGCGACCTCGTCGGGGTCGGCGCCGGCGCGAGGGACCGAGATCACGCCCCGCGACTCGAACTGCCAGGCGACGGCGCCGGTGCTCGCGAGCTGCCCACCGGCCTTGCTGAAGATCGAGCGGATCTCGGCGACGGTGCGGTTCCGGTTGTCGGTGGCCGTTTCCACGAGGACCGCGATCCCGCCCGGGCCGTAGCCCTCGTAGACGATCTCCTCGTACTGTTCCGCGTCACCCCCGCCGGTTGCTTTCTCGATCGCGCGCTTGATCGGGTCGGCCGGCATGTTCGCCGCGCGCGCCTTCTCGATCGCGAGGCGGAGGCGGAAGTTGCCGTCGGGGTCGCCGCCGCCCGCGCGGGCAGCCACGGCGATCTCGCGTCCCATCTTCGTGAAGATGGCGCCCCGCTTGACGTCGTTGGCGCCCTTCTGGCGCTTGATCTGGGACCACTTGGAATGACCGGACATCGGCGCCGAGTATAGCGGACTATCATGCGCAGAACGCCGCGCCGGCCTGGCCGAGGCACCGGGCCACAGGCTCCCGTCCCGCCCGGGCCGCCCTGCCCGCCGCACGAGGTCAAGCGCACCGATGACCACGAAGAGCGTCGACACCCCCCACCTCCGCAGCGTCGTCTTTGCCGGTCACGCCGGCGCCGGGAAGACGACGCTGGCCGAGGCCCTCCTCTTCCGCTCCGGGTCCATTTCGCGCCAGGGGCGCGTCGAGGACGGCACCGCGAGCCTCGACTTCGAGGCCGAGGAGCAGAAGCGGACGATGTCGCTCTCCCTGGCCGTCGCCTCGCTCGACGACGAGGGCAACCTCGTGACGATCGTGGACACGCCCGGCTACCCGGACTTCGTCGCCGAGGTCGTCTCCGGCTTCCAGGCGGTCGACTCGGCGCTCATCTGCGTCGATGGGACGGGCGGCGTGGAGGCCGGCACGGAGAACGCCGTCGCCCTGGCGCGGGCCAACCGGACGGCGACCCTCTTCGTCGTCAACAAGTGCGACCGTGAGAACGCGGAGCCCGCTGGCGTTGTCGATGCGCTTCGCGAGGCGTTCGGGACGAAGATCGCCCCGCTCCAGGTCGCGATCGGCAAGGCCGACTCCTTCAGCGGGTACGTCGACCTCGTCCACCGGCGAGGCTTCCGCTGGGACGGGAAGCAGGAAGTCGAGATCGAGATCCCGGCCGAGCTCGAGGCCGAGGTCGCCCTCCGTCGCGACCAGCTCCTCGAGGCAGCTGCGGAGGCGGACGATGACGTCCTCGGAAAGTACCTCGAGGGCGAGGAGATCACCGACGCGGAGCTCGACGCCTGTCTGCACCGGGGGATCCGTGACTCGCTCCTCGCGCCGGTGCTGGTCGCCTCGTCGACGAAGGGAATCGGCCTGCGCGGCCTCCTCGACGCGATCGTGCGCTACCTTCCGGCCCCCGCGGAGGAGCCGCCGACCGTCGCCCGGGAGCCGAAGTCGGGCGACCCGATCGACGTCGCGCCCGTCCCCGACGGACCGCTCCTCGTCCGCGTCTTCAAGACGACGGCCGATCCGTTCGTCGGCCGCCTCACGTACCTGCGCGTCGTTTCGGGGACGCTGCGCAGCCAGAGTCACGCCTGGAACGCGGACAAGGGAGAGGACGAGCGGATCGGCCAGCTCCTCCGCCTCCACGGCAAGGACCAAGAGCTCGTCGGCGAGCTCGTGGCGGGCGAGATCGGCGCCGTCGCCAAGCTCTCTGCGACCGCCACCGGCGATGCGCTCTCCACGAAGGAGCAGCCGCTCGCGCTCGACCGGCCCGTCTACCCCGATCCGACCCTCGTGGTCGCGATCGAGCCCCAGACCAAGGCCGACCTCGACAAGATGGGCCCGGCCCTCCAGCGGATGCTCGAGGAGGAGCCGACCGCGCGCGTGGAGCGGAGCGTCACCGGTGAGCAGCTTCTCCTCGCGATGGGCGAGACGCACGTTGCGGTGATCACGGAGCGCCTCAAGCGGAAGTTCGGGGCCGCCATCGCCACGCACACGCCCCGCGTCCCCTACCGCGAGACGATCCGCGGCAAGACGCAGGTCGAGGGCAAGTACAAGAAGCAGACGGGCGGGCACGGGATGTTCGGCCACGTCTGGCTGACGATCGAGCCGAACCCGGGGGGCGGCCTCGTGTTCGACGAGAAGGTCGTCGGCGGCGTCGTCCCGAAGAACTTCTTCCCCGGCGTGGAGAAGGGCGTCCGGGCGGCCGCGGCAGAAGGGATCCTCGCCGGCTATCCGCTCGTGGACTTCAGGGCAACGCTCTACGACGGGTCGTTCCACACGGTGGACTCCAACGATCTCTCGTTCCAGCTGGCCGCCTCGATGGCCCTCAGGAAGGGGGTCATGGAGTGCCGGCCGGTGCTCCAGGAGCCGATCATGAACGCCGCGATCCGGATCCCCGAGCGCTTCATGGGCGACGTGAACCGCGACCTCAACGGCCGGCGGGGTCGGGTCCTCGGAATGGACGTCACCCCCGACGGCTTCCAGGTCATCAACGCCCAGGTCCCGCAGGCGGAGCTCTTCAGCTACGCGACGGAGCTGCGTTCGCTGACCGGTGGTCGCGGGACGTTCACCTCGGAGCTCGACCACTACGAGGACGTTCCCTCGCACCTCGCCGAGAAGGTCATCGAGGCGCACCGCAAGGAGCAGGAGGCGGCCGGCCACTGACGCCGGGCATCGACGCCGGGCATTCCGGCGGCGCCCGGCGCTCGCGCCCGGCGCTCGCGGCTCGGGCCGCGGACCGGTCGGTCGATCGGAGTCGTTCGGGGGCCGTCTCAGGCTGTCTGGGCCGCCTCGACCAGGGCAGCAGGCAGGTCGATGCCTCCCTCGTAGAGGGCGCGGCCAAGGATCGCCCCGGCACAGCCGAGCGCGCGAACGGCACGCAGGTCGTCGAGCGTTGAGATCCCCGCCGAAGCGATGATCGCACCCCGCCCGAGGGCCACAAGCTGTTGAAGGAGGCCGAGGTCCGGGCCGGCGAGGGTGCCGTCGCGATCGATCGCCGTCACCTCGAAGGTGGTGACGCCGACGTCGGCAAGCCGGATCAGGGCCGCTTCGACGGGCACGCCCGGCGACCCGGGACGCCACCCGTGGCCGACCGCGAGGCCGTCCCGGACGTCGAGCGCCACCGCGATCCGGCCCGCGCCATGGCGAGCGACGAGCCGGCCGACCCACGCGGCGTCGGCGAGGGCGGCGGTTCCGACGATCGCCCGCGCGGCGCCTGCCTCGAGGACGGCAGCGATCCCGGCCGCGTCGCGGAGCCCGCCGGCGACCTCCGTCCGGGCACGATCCCCGACCGCCGTCACGACGGTTCCGACCGTGGCAACCTGGCGCTTCTCGGGATCGCGGGCGCCGTCGAGGTCCACGACGTGGAGCCACCGTGCCCCGTCGGCGACGAAGCCCGTGGCGACCTCGACTGGGTCGCTGGCGTAGACCGTTTCGCGCGCGAAGTCACCGTGGACGAGCCGGACGACGCGACCACCCCGCAGGTCGATCGCCGGCAGGAGCTCGAAGGAAGGGCTCAGGGCCGCTTGCATGGCACCATGAGACCATGCTAGCATAGTAGCGTACTAACACGCTCGCACATCAGACGAGGCCCAACGTGATGCAGCCACGACAGGATGACTGGCGCAGCCCCGAGGTCGAAGCCCTGATCGACGCGCTCCTCACGCTCGACGGCCGCGATGAGGGCGCCGCGTTCCTCCGGGACCTCTGCACCATCGGCGAGCTGCACGACCTGGCCCAGCGCTGGGCCGTCGTGCGTCTCCTCGACTCCGGCCTCCACTACTCGGAGATCTCCCGGCAGACCGGTGCGAGCACCGCCACGATCACCCGGATCGCATCGTGGCTGCGCCACGGAGAGGGTGGCTACGCGCAGGCGCTCGAGCGCGTGCGGCGGGGAGGGTCGGCCTACCCCGAGGGACCCGTCCACCAGCCGGCCGGTCGACGATGAGCGAGACCCGGATGAGCGAGACCCGGATGACCCTCGCCGTCCCGAACAAGGGCCGGCTCGTCGACCCGACCCTCCACCTGCTGCACGACGCCGGGCTTGTCTTCGAGGAGCGCGACCGGAGCCTCGTCAGCCGCGTCGAGAACGTCGGCCTCGACATCCTCTTCGTCCGGACCAATGACGTCGTCGAGTTCGTGCGCGACGGCGTGGCCGACCTCGGCATCACCGGTGGCGACCTGCTCGCCGAGAGCTCGGTGGAGCTCCCGGTCGTGAAGTCGCTCGGCTACGGCCGCTGCCGCCTGACCGCAGCGGTTCCGAAGGATGCGCCCCAGCGGACCACCTCGGACCTCGCGGGGCTCCGGGTGGCCACCTCGCACCCCGAGGCGACGCGGCGCTGGTTCGCCGACCGGGCGATCGACGTGGAGGTGATCACCCTCTCCGGCGCCGTGGAGGTCGCCCCCCGCCTCGGCCTCGCCGAAGCGATCGTCGACCTCGTCTCCACCGGGATCACCCTCGCCTCGAACGGCCTCCGGCCCCTCGCCGACATCCTCGTCTCGGAGGCGGTCCTCGTCGGGAACCCCGGCGCTCTCGACCATCGGACGGAGGAGGTTGGCCGCCTCGTCACGATGATCGGGGCGGTCCTCGAGGGACGGAGCCGCAAGTACGTGATGATGAACGCGCCGGTGGAACGCCTCGAGGAGCTCGAGGGTCTCCTCCCCGGCCTCGAGAGCCCCTCGGTGATCCCGCTCGCCCACTCCGGGATGATCGCGATCCACGCCGTCGTCGGCGCGGACGACGTCTGGGACCTCCTGCCGCGCCTCAAGGATGCGGGGGCCTCCGGGATCCTCGTCCTCCCGATCGAGAAGCTCGTCCCGTGACGGCGCCGCCCTCCGCGTCGGGCCCCGTGAACGCGGGCGCCCCGCCGGCCGAATACACGTGGGAGGCCACCGATCAGGAGGTCGCCGAGCAGGCCGGGATCCCGCTCGCGCAGGTCGTCCGGTTCGACCTGAACACGGCGCCAGCCCCGCCGGAGGTCGCCGTCCGGCTCCTTCGGTCCGGCGAGTACGGCCTCCCTGTCTCCGAGTACCCGCCGGGCGACTACCGCGACCTCGTCGGCGCGGCCGCTGAGCGGTACGGCGTCGCGACCGACGAGGTCCTCGTCGGGGCGGGAGCTGACGAGATCCTCGACCTGATCGCGAAGGCGTTCCTTCCGCCGGGCGGCAGGGCGGTGATCCCGACACCGACGTACGCGATGTACCGGGTCCTCACCGAGCAGCGCCCGGCGGAGGCCGTGCTGGTGCCCCGGCTGTCGCCAGCCCAGGGATTCGCCCTCGACCTCGCGTCGATGCGCGCGGCCGCACGGGACGCCGCCGTCGTCTGGCTCTGCAGCCCGAACAACCCGACCGGTCTCCCCGAGCCGGAGGGCAGCATCGCCGCGCTCCTCGACGGGCTCGCGGACGATGCCGACGTGGACGGCAGGAAGATGCCCGTGGTCGTCCTCGACGAGGCCTACGCGGAGTTCGCCGGGCGGTCGCTCGTGGGGTTGCAGGAGCGACACCCGCGGCTCGTCGTCGTCCGGACCGCGTCGAAGGCGTATGCGCTCGCCGGGATGCGCGTGGGCTTCGGACTCGCCCGACGCGAGACGCTGTCGCTCGTCGAGCCATACCGTCCGCCGGGCTCGGTGAGCGTCCCATCCGTGGCGGCGGTCACCGCGGCCCTCCGCGATCCCGCGATCCTCGCGTCCTCGCTGGAGCGCGTCGAGCGGGAGCGGGCCCGGCTGGCAGGCGCCCTTGCGGATCTCGCGATCCCGGCCTGTCCGTCGACCACGAACTTCCTGCTCGTGGACCTCGGGAGCCCGGTTGCCGCCCGGGAGCTCGCCGACGCGCTGCTCCGCGTCGGGATGGTCGCCCGCACCTTCGGACGGGACCACCCGCTCGCCGCGTACCTCCGGTTCACCGTTCGCGACGAGTCCCAGGACGAGCGCCTGATCGCCGCCCTCGGCGAGATCGTCCCCCGCCTCGCCGGTCGCCACCGGCCCGTCCGGCCATCCAAACAGGAGTCCGTCTGATGACCACGCCCCTCGGCAGCCTCTCCGTCGTGGCCCGCGATGGCCGCCGCGCCACCGTGGCCCGGCGCACCCGCGAGACCGAGATCGAGGTCACCCTCGACCTCGACGGGAGCGGCGCGAATGACCTGAGCAGCGGGATCGGCTTCTACGACCACCTCCTCAGATCCTTCGCGCACCACGGCCTGCTGGACCTGACGGTTCGGGCCGCCGGCGACCTCGACGTGGACGAGCACCACACCGTGGAGGACGTCGCCCTCGTCCTCGGCGCGGCCTTCGCCGAGGCCCTCGGCGACCGGGCCGGGATCGCGCGGTTCGCCGACGCGACCGTGCCGATGGACGAAGCCGTCGCCACGGCCGTCGTCGATGTCGGCGGCCGTCCGTACGCCGTTCTCGACATCCCGTTCCACGGCGAGCGCATCGGGGGCCTGCCCACGGAGCTGGTCACCCATGCTCTCGAGGCGTTCACCCGCACCGCCGGCGTGACGCTCCATCTTCGCGCCAGCGGCCGCAGCGACCACCACGTCGCCGAGGCCGCGTTCAAGGCGCTCGCCCGGGCGCTCCGCGCCGCCGTGGCCGTGGATCCTCGCCGCGTCGGCGTGGCCTCGACGAAGGGCAGCCTCGGGTGACCCGCATCGCCGTCGTCGATTACGGCGCCGGCAACCTCGTCAGCATCGACCAGGGGCTCCGAATCGCCGGGGCAACGGCTGTCCTGGCCCGCCGGCCAGCCGACCTCTCCCGCGTCGATGGGGTCATCGTTCCCGGGGTCGGTGCGGCCGGCCCCGCGATGGAGCGACTGGCCGCCCGCGGCCTCGTCGAGCCGATCCGGGCGTGGATCGGTGCGGATCGCCCATTCCTCGGCATCTGCCTCGGGATGCAGCTCCTCTTCGACGGGAGCGACGAGGATGGCGCCGCCACGCTCGGGATCCTGCCGGGCCGGGTGGAGCGACTCGCCGACGCGCCCCGGCTCCCCCACATCGGCTGGAATGCCGTCCGTCGCACCCGCGACCACCCGCTCTTCGCCGGGATCGCCCCCGCTGCGCTCTTCTACTTCGTCCACTCGTACGCGCCCCGCCCGAGCGGACCCGGGGCCCGGTCGGTCACCCTCGCCGAGACCGACCACGGCGCCACGTTCGTCTCCGCGGTCGCCCGCGGCGCGGCGGCCGGCCTCCAGTTCCATCCCGAGCGCAGCGGGCCGGACGGGCTCCGGCTCCTCGCGAACTTCGTCGCGATCGCGGGAGGCGGCTGATGCTTGCCGTTCGCGTCATTCCGTGTCTCGACGTCGCCCGGGGGCGCGTCGTCAAGGGGACCCGCTTCGTCGATCTCGTGGACGAGGGCGATCCACCCGAGCTCGCCGAGCGCTACGCGAGGGAGGGCGCCGACGAGATCGTCTTCCTCGACATCGACGCGGCGCCCGAGGGCCGGGGCACCCTCCTCGACATCGTCGAGCGGACCGCTCGCCGCGCCTTCGTACCGCTCACCGTCGGCGGCGGCGTCCGCACGGTCAGCGAGATGCGCGACGTGCTGCGCGCGGGCGCCGACAAGGTCTCGCTCAACACGGCCGCCGTCGCGACGCCCGACCTTGTCCGACGCTGCGCCCGACGCTTCGGCTCGCAGGCGGTCGTCGTCGCGATCGACGCGCGCCGGCTGCCCGACCCCGACGGTGAGGATGGCGCGGTGCCCCCGAGCTGGGAAGTCGTCGTGAAGGGCGGCCGTGAAGCGACCCCCCTCGACGCCGTCACCTGGTCCGAGCGGGTGGTCGAGCTGGGCGCCGGCGAGCTGCTCGTCACCTCGATCGACCGCGACGGGACGCAGTCCGGGTTCGACACGGAGCTGCTGCGCGCGATCGCCGACCGGGTGCCCGTCCCGCTCGTCGCCTCGGGCGGGGCGTCCGGGCCGGCTGACTTCGTCGCGGCGGTGACCGCCGGTGGAGCCTCTGCCGTCCTGGCGGCCTCGATCTTCCACCGTCGCCAGCATTCGATCGCCGCGGTCAAGGCGGCGATGGCCGCCGCGGGCATCCCCGTCCGCCCCGTCCCGGAGGATGCCCCGTGAACGAACCAGTCCCCTCCCCCGCCGGCCGCACGGGCGATCCCGGCGCCGTTCGCTACGGACCGGACGGCCTCGTTCCCGTCGTGGTCCAGGACGCCGCCGACGGGCGCGTCCTGATGGTGGCCTTCGCGGACGCCGAGGCCGTCGCCGCAACGCTCGCGACGGGTGACGTCCACTTCCACTCGCGCTCTCGCGCGGCCCTCTGGCGGAAGGGCGAAACCAGCGGGAACGTGCTGCGCCTCGTGGACCTCGCGCTCGATTGCGACGGCGACGCCCTCCTTGCCCGGGTCGAGCCGATGGGGCCCACCTGCCACCGCGGACGGCGCTCCTGCTTCGACCCCGACGATGCGGCCGAGGTGAACCCCCGGGACCTCGGGAGCCAGGCCGGCGGACCGCCCGCCCGGGACGACGCCGATCCCGCCCTTCCCGCGGACGAGCAGGGCTTCGCCTGGCTCGAGGCTCTCTGGATGACGGTCGCCTCGCGGGCCACAACGCGCCCCGACGGCTCGTACACGGCCGCACTCCTCGCCCGGGGAGTCGACGGACCCGCCCGGAAGCTCGCCGAGGAGGCGACGGAGGTCCTCATGGCTGCCAAGGACGACGCCGTGATCGAGGGCGCTGGCGGAGATCGTAGCGCGACCCGTGACGCGCTGGCCGGGGAAGCGGCCGACCTCCTT
>JBBSAS010000037.1:0-10609 GCA_038252055.1 Candidatus Limnocylindrales bacterium | reverse complement strand
GATTGAGCCGTCCATCGCCTCCACCAGGGACTTCGTGATCGCGAGCCCGAGGCCGCTGCCGCCGGCGTCGCGGGAGCGTGACGGGTCCGCCCGATAGAAGCGCTCGAACACGCGGGCGGCCTGGTCGGCGGTGAGCCCAGGACCGTCATCGCGGACGGTGATGACTGCGCTTGACCGTTCGACGGCGAGTCCGAGCTCGACGTGGCCGCCGGGCTGCGTGTAGCGGATCGCGTTGGCGATGAGGTTGTCGAGCACCTGCCCGATCCGCGTCCGGTCCGCGTGCACGGTCGTGCTCGCGGCAGGCCCGAGAGCAAGGCCGATGGAGCGCGACGCCGCGAGGACCAGGTGCCGCTCGCGGGCATCGGCGATGAGCGCCGGGCCGTCGAGGATCGCCGGCTCGAGGCGCAGGTCCCGCGATTCGGCGCGCCACAGGACCGCCAGGTCATCGACCAGGTGTTCGAGCCGCGCTGTCTGCTCGTCGAGCACCCGCCACGCCTCAGGGCCTGGCTCAAACACCCCCGCCTCGAGACCCTCGACGTAGCCGCGGACCGACGCGATCGGGGTCCGCAGCTCGTGGGCGATGTCCCCGATGAGATCGCGCCGCCGCTGATCGGTGGCATCGAGCATGGCCGCCATCTCGTTGAACGACGCCGCCAGGTCGCCGAGCTCACCCGTGGCCGGCGGCACCCGCCCGGCGTAGTCACCGAGGGCCACCCGTCGGCTCGCCGCGGCCAGCTCGTCCACGGGCCGCGAGATCCGGGCCGCCAGGAGCGTCGCCACGAGCACGGCGGCGATGACCGCCGCAACCAGGCCGAGAACCAGCGCCGACCCGACTGCGTCCCCGAACGCCGCCCGCAGGAGCGGATCCATCATCCCGCCGCTGCCCATTTCCGCACCCATCATGCCGCCGCCCGTCGTCCCCATCGCCCGGTCGAATGCCTGCGGCGCAGCA
Source organism: Candidatus Limnocylindrales bacterium (assembly GCA_038252055.1). Classification (GTDB taxonomy): domain Bacteria; phylum Chloroflexota; class Limnocylindria; order Limnocylindrales; family CSP1-4; genus CTSoil-043. The sequence continues at coordinate 9,657 of JBBSAS010000037.1, read as the reverse complement.
AGCCACACGCCGCCGGTCACGGCGCCTACGCCCGCCCCTGCGACGGCGAGGTTGGCCGCCAGCAGCCGCCAGCGCAGGCGTCCGAAGTCGGGGCCGTTCATCGGTCGCCCGTCCGGAGCCGGTAGCCCACGCCGCGCACCGTCTCGATATACCGCGGGCTGGCGGGATCGTCGCCGAGCTTGCGACGCAGGTTCCCGACGTGCACCTCGAGCACGTGGTCGTCGCCCCCGAAGTCGAGGCCCCAGACGGTCTCGATGAGCGCCTGGCGCGACAGCACGATCCCGGGGTCACGGCCGAGCGCCTCGAGGATTGCGAACTCGAGGGTCGTGAGCTCGGCGCGAGCGTCGCCGATCGTCACCTCGTGGCGCGGTCGGTCGACGACGAGGTCGCCGATCCGGATGATCGCGTCGCCCTGCGCCGGAGCTCCGACCCGGCGCCGACGGAGCAGCGCATGCACCCGGGCGACGAGCTCACGAGGCGAGAACGGCTTGGTGAGGTAGTCATCGGCGCCCACGGTGAGCCCCACGATCCGGTCGACCTCCTCGGTGCGCGCGGTGAGCAGGAGGACATAGGGGTCCGAAAAGACCCGGATGCGACGGAGCACCTCGAGCCCATCGAAGCCGGGCAGCATGATGTCGAGGACGACGACGTCGGGGACGAAGGCTCGAGCCTGGTCGACCGCGGTGGGGCCGTCAGCGGCCTCGGCGACCGTCATCCCCTCGCGCTCGAGGAACCCCCGAACGACGCTGCGGATCGGGGGTTCGTCGTCGACGACGAGGACGCGGATCGGGCTCGACGGGTTGGTCATGCGCTCCTCGCCCTGCGACTGCGCCGCGGACCGTTGAGGTGCGGCGCGGGGTTGGGGTCGCGGTCCATCGTAGCCGGGCGGGGCGCCGCCGCTCGACCGGTCAGCTGACGATGACGATCGTCCCCGCCATGCCGGCCTCATAGTGGCCCGGGGCGTGACAGGCGAACGCGAACGGACCCGAGCCGCTGAACGTGTAGGTGAGCGACGCCGTCTGCATCATCGTGATGTCGGCGACCTCGGGCGTGCCCGCCGTGTCGGCGGCGACGTCGGCCGCGGGGCCGACCATGAACTCGTGGGTCACCGGACCCATGGTCGTGACCTCGAACCGGATCGTCTCGCCGGCCTGGACCCGGATCGTGTCGGGGGTGAAGCGCAGGTTCGGGGTGGCGAGGATCGACACGACGCGCGGCGCTGCCGGCGTGCCTGCGACGAAGCCGGCATCGCCCGGGCCAGGAGTTGTGGACCCGGCGCCGCCGATGCCGTAGCCGTAGCCGCCGCCCATCATTCCGCCGCCGCCCATCATGCTGCCCGGGCCGAACCCGGAGCCCGGAGCTATCATCCCGGGCCCGCCCAGGAAGCCCGGGCCGCCGGTGGCAGGGTTCGCCCCCATGGTGGACCCGACGGCGATGAGCAGGGCACCGCCAAGCGCGAGGAGCGTGCCCGTGATCCCGAGGGTGCGGCCGCTCATCGGTCCGCGTCCAGGGTCTGCTTGGCCGCGAGGTAGTCGTCCTTGCTGATCTCGCCGCGGGCGAACCGCAGGCGCAGGATCTCAGCCGGGTCCTGGCCGGTTGGTCGCGGTGCAGCGGGCTGCTGCCCGGCCGGCCCCGCCCGTCTGACGAGCCACGCGATCAACAGGACGACGCCGACGACGAACAGCGCACATCCGAGGAGAAGTAACCACCCACCCATGCCGAACCCGAGTCCGGCGCCATATCCGATCATCAGCGACTCCATCTGCTTCATGACCCGCTACCGGGGTCAGTCACCACGATGGAGGTGGCTGATCAGGCTGACCGCTGGCCCGGCTCAAGATCTGCTCAAGATCGACGGCCGCGTCGCCCCACGTCGGCGCCGGATCGCCCCTCCGTCAGCCGATTCCAAGGACCCCGGGCGCCGAGGCCGGTCGCCCTGGTCCGTTAGCCGACGCTCACCTGTCCGCCGACACCGGCCGCCAGCACGCGACTGAGTCGTTCGACGACCTCATGGATCTCGGCCCCGGTCGTGCCCCGGCCAAGGCTGAACCTGATCGCCCCCATGCCGATCTCGGGGGGGACGCCCATCGCCGCCAGGACCGGCGAGAGCTCGACCGAGTCCGCGTGACAGGCGGAGCCGACCGAGGCGGCAACACCGTCGAGCGCGGCGAGGATGTCCGAGCCGACACGACCCGGGAACGAGACGCTGAGGGTGTTCGGCAGGCGATGGTCGGGGTGACCGTTGAGGATCACGTGGTCGCCGAACCGGGCCTGTATCAGGTCCCAGAAGAGATCGCGTAACCGGTGCACTTCCCTCATCGGCGCAAGGTCGGCTGCGAGCTCGCAGGCGGCGCCGAGGGCGGCCGTGAGGAGGGCGCTCTCGGTCCCGGCCCGCCGCCCAGCCTCGTGGCTCGCGCCGTGAAGGAGCGGCTCGAGGCTCACACCTCGGCGAACGTAGAGCGCCCCGACGCCCTTTGGCGCATAGAGCTTGTGCCCGGCGATGGAGAGGAGGTCGATCCCGAGCTCATCCACCCGTGTCGGGATCTTGCCGATCGACTGTGCGGCGTCCGTGTGGAACAGGATGGCGCGCTCGCGGGTGATCGCGCCGATGTCGGCGATCGGCTCGATCGTGCCGACCTCGTTGTTGGCGTGCATGACGCTCACGAGGATCGTCCGGGGGGCGATCGCGCGGCGGATGTCATCGGGATCCACCTGTCCGAAGCGGTCGACGGGGAGATACGTGACCCGGGCACCGAGGCCTTCGAGGAAGCGGGCCGGCTCGAGGATCGCGGGATGTTCCACCGTCGTGGTGATGATGTGCTCGCCCCGTTTGCGGAGCGCGAAGAAGATGCCCTTCAGCGCGAGGTTGTTGGCCTCGCTCCCGCCGCTCGTGAACACGACCTCGTCGGGGACGCAACCGAGCAGAGCCGCGACCTGTGCCCGCGCCCGCTCGATGACGGCACGTGCGTCTCGTCCGCCCGCGTGGAGCGCCGAGGGGTTGGCGAACGGTCCGCGGAGCAGCGGCTCCATCACGGCGACGACGCGCGGGTCGATCGGGGTGCTCGCGTTGTAGTCGAGGTAGATCTCGTTCATCACCCGTCCTCGCGTCCGTCCCGGACTGGCAGTCCGGCGAGGCGCCACTCAGGGAAGCCATCGACGAGCCGGCAAGCCCGCCTGCCGTGGCGTTCGAGCAGGGCGACGCCTTCGGGCGACATCGCGCAGTAGGGTCCTCGGCAATAGGCGACGACCTCGAGATCCGTCGGGAGCTCGGCGAGCCGCGCCTCGAGCTCGGGGAGCGGGATGGAGAGGGCGCCCGCGATGTGCCCGGCCTCGTATTCCTCGGCCGGCCGGAGGTCGACGATGACCGCGTCGCCGGCGCGGACACGCGCCAGCAGCTCCTCGCGGCTGACGGCCTCGACGGGGGTGCCGAGGAGGCGGCGCGCCGCCTGCTCTGCTTCGGCGAGCCCGCCGGCCACCGTCCGGAGCGCGGTGAGCAGGCGGTAGACATCGTCATTCGCCAGGCGGTAGACGATGCGATTGCCGTCCCGCCGCGATGCGACGAGCCCCGCCCGCCGCAGCGCCTGCAGATGGGCCGAGGCGAGGGCGACCGAGATGGCGGCGCGCCCGGCGAGGACCTCGACCGAGCGTTCCTCCTGGGCGAGCACATCGAGCATCTCGAGGCGATGCGGGTTCGCAAGCGCCTTGCCGACCAGCGCGAACGCCTCGTGCAGCTCGATCTTCGCCGCCTGGCTGCCGACGCCGGTCTCGTTTGGTCGATCGGTCGCGCACTGCACGCTTGCAGCGTTCTCCACGGCTGCTATTCTACGACTTGTTTGAATAGTTCAGGCTCGAGTTCGTCCCCTGCTCGACGAGGCCCTCGGGAGGTCCACGGTGAAGACGCTCGTCATCCTGAACGAGCCCGCCTACGGCAACGAGCGGACCTACAACGGACTGCGGCTCGCTCTGTCCCTGGCCAAGAGCGAGGGGGTGGAGCTCCGCGTCTTCCTGATGGGCGACTCCGTCACGGCCGCGAAGCCCGGCCAGAGGACGCCCGAGGGCTACTACAACCTCGAGCGGATGCTCAAGGGCCTCACGACGAAGGAGGTCCCGATCGGTGCATGCGGGACATGCATCGACGCCCGGGCGATGACCGATGACCCGCTCGTCACCGGCGTCCACCGCTCGACGATGGCCGAGCTGACCGAGTGGACAATCTGGGCGGACAAGGTCGTCACGTTCTGACGAGCTACCTCATCGGAGTCTCATCAGCGCGCTCGTGGGCGTCCGGCCGAGCACCGCGAAGCGGCACCCCGCCGATCCGCGGGCGAGGTCGGGCCTCACGAAGTCCGGGCAGCAGGTCGACGCGGTCCCGGTTCTTGGGTCCCCCGCCTCGGGTCTTGGTGCGCCGGACCTCCTCCACCCGTCCCCACAGCTCATCTGACAGAGCGGCGTCGCCCGCCATGGCCGAGAGAGAGGCCCCTCACGCGCCCACAGTGCCGCTGCGGGCAACCGGCAGCTAGAGCTAGAAGACGAGGACGCGGTCCGCTGCGAGCGTCCACTCGGAGAGCTCGCGCATCGTCGCCGGAGCCACGCCCACCAACGCGTCGATGCCGTCACCGTCGATCAGTCTCGGGCAGCTGCCCGAGACGCGGACCTCTGCCCCTGCCGCGACGAGGCCCTCCAGCGGTCCGTGGACGTCCAGATCGTCACGAGTGGGCGATCCGGAGCTGGTGGTCGAACCCGGCCGTTCGTCTCCGACGATGAACAGGCGCAGGCCCGTGTTCTCGTTGCGCACGAGCGCGGCGGCCAGCCGCATGGCGGTCTGCGGCCGACGTCCGGCCCCCTCGTCGGCATTGATGATGATCAGCAGCTGCATGGATGAGAGCAGACCACGATCAGACGAGCGGACGGACCGGATCGACGCGCTGGGCGAGGATTGCCGCGACGATGCCCAGGGTCGAGCCCGGGAGGGCATATGGGCCGCCCGCGATCGCCATGCCGATCGCCGCAATCAGGACAACCAGGCCGAGCAGGCGGATGTCGCGGACGAACATCACCGCGACCGACAGGAACAGGATGGCGATGGCCATCGTCATCGCGATCCCGACGGCGGTGGACGCGGCGATGAGGCCGCCGCCTCCGAAGGCGAACCCGACCCCGGCCATGCCGAGGCCCATGATCGCGCCCCCGAGACCCAGGACGGCTCCGAACACGCCGAGGGCAAAGGTCGTGTATCGCAAGTGGATGACCTCCGTGAAACGGACCGACCGCCCGGACCGAACCAGCGGCCCGGGGCGGTCAGCGGTGAGACGCGCCGGCTACCCGGCCTTGGGGACGAAGATGTCGAATACCGGCGGGAACGTGAGCAGGAACCCTGCGGCCACGAAGATCAGGGCCACCATGAACACGCGGTTGAAGTTCACCTCCTTGCCGCGCCACATGAAGTGGAGCACGACCCACGAGATGACCAGCGCGAGCGACCCGAGGATCGCCTTGCCGGACAGGGCGCCGACGCCGCTGCCGAGGCCGTAGTTCTTGTCGAAGGCGAGGAAGCTGCCGAAGTCCGCGCTGGCCTCGCTCAGGACGACCAGGACGCCGAACACGAGGGAGGCGATCCCGGCAGCGAGGAAGCTGGCCGCGACGGGTCCGTTGGGCTTTGTCTGTGTGGTCTGCATCATCGGACTCCTCAGGCGACCGGAGCGGCCTTGGTGATCAGCGCGCCGAACAGGCCCGCTGCCGCCGCCGACGCAAAGGCGAGGGTGAAGAACACCAGCATCGCGCGGCGGATCTCACCGCGATGGATGAGCTGGGCACCGTAGTAGATGGTGGCGAACGCGACGGCCGTGGCCAGGAACGGTGCCAGCCACGCCACGTGTTCCTTCCACTCCATGCCGAACTTGTGCCACTCGGCCTTGTCGGGGATCGAGAGCAGGAGCGATCGCGGGTAGGCGGTCAGGTCCGTCGTGCCCTCGGGCGGCTTGGCCCGGTACCACGGGTACACGATCCATGTGCCGACGAACACCGTCAGCCAGGCAACGACGGCCATGACCGTGGTTCCGATCACCAGGCGCGGAGTGCGCTCGGCAATTCCCTCTTCGGTGACGAGCCTGTCTCGCAGGCTCCACAGGCCCGCGATCCCGCCGCCGAACGCGAGCAGGAACACGGCGCCGAGCCCCATGCCGTGGATCAGGGCCCACAGCTCCCTGTTTCCCAATTCCATTCGTATCCTCCCTCGCCTGAAGCCGTCCGGGCGAGTGGCGCAGAGCCGGTCCCCTGCGGACCGATCTACCCATGTCGCCTCTCGATGGAGGATCGACGCTGCGAGGACCGGCCGCATCCGCGGGAACCGCGAATCTCCTGCGGGATCCCGCAGTCCGTCGCCGGATCCGTGGGCGTGGAGGCGTCCGGCCGGACTGGTAGACTCGCGGCCAATGACCACCCTTCGCGTGCTGCTCGCAGAGGACCATGCGGTCGTGCGCGAAGGCACCCGCCACGTGCTCGAGGCGGACCCGGGCCTGTCGGTGGTGGGCGAGGCGGCGGACGGGCCGGCGATCGTGGCCCTGGCCGCCCGGGTGCCGTGTGACGTCGTGCTGCTGGATCTCGGTCTGCCACAACTCAACGGCATCGAGGCGACGCGCCAGATCATGGCGCTGCCGAATCCGCCGCGAGTGCTCGTGCTCACCGCGTATGACGACGCGGACTACGTCACCGCGGCGCTCGAAGCGGGTGCGGGCGGCTACCTTCTGAAGTCGGCGCACGCGGCTGAGGTCGTCGCTGCGATCCGGGCGGTGGCCGGTGGCCAGCTCGTGCTCAACCCGGGGCTGGCTCGACACATCCTCGGGCGCGCGGCCGGCAATGTCGGGGGGCGAACGGAGCTCACGAAAAGGGAGATAGACGTGGTCCGCCTGGCTGCGCGCGGCGGCCGCACCCGTGATATCGCCGACGAGCTCGGTGTGAGCGGGAGGACGGTGGAGGCGAGATTCACCAGCGTCTTCAACAAGCTGGGCGTCATGAGCCGGACGGAGGCGATCATCTTCGCCGCATCACGCGGCTGGATCCGGCTCGAGCAGCCGCCACGACTCGATGGCTCCTGAGGCGCGTCTGACCCGCGCCGCGGACCTCGCCCGTGTTCGCGTCGCGCTGGGCGTCGGGTTCCCACCCGTGCGCCGCCGTGCGTTCTGGACGGTCCAGGCGCTCGTGTTCGTGATCGCGGGTGCTCACACCCTGGTCGAGACGCTCGGCGACATCGAGTTCCCGCCGCCGCTGTTCCTGCTGCCGACGTCGCTGTTCTTCGTTCCCGTCGTCTATGCCGCCCTGCGTTTCGGGGCCCGGGGGTCGGTCACGACCGCGCTGTGGAGCATTGCGCTCACCCTCCCGAACATCATCCTGCTCCACCACGGCCTCGATCGCGCCGGGATCCTGTGGCAGCTCGCGATCATGCTCGGGGTCGCGCTGGTCGTCGGGGCACGCGTGGATCTCGAGCGTGAAGCGCATGCGGAGACGCAGGCGCGCGAAGGAGAGCTGCGTGCATCCGAGGAGCGCTACCGCGCGCTGTTCGACAACGCCGCCGAGGCCGTCCTCGTCCTCGACTCCGAACGGCGCGTGGAGGACGCGAACGACGCCGCCTGTCGTCTGCTCGGGGTTGACCATTCCGAGGTCCTGGGCTCGCCGCTCGAGAAGCTTGCCGGCGGGCGACTCCTCCCCGGGGAAACGGCGGGGCGCGGGCAGCCGATCGAATTCCCAGGGCCCCAAGGTGCACCTTCACGCTGGCTGGAGCGAGTCTTGTCCTCGCCGCTGCCTGGCCCGGATGGGCGGTCCCGCACCCAGCTCATGCTCCAGGACGTGACCATGCGCCACGAGCGACAGCAGAGCCTTGAGCGGTATGCACGCCGGACCGTGACGGCCCGCGAGGAGGAGCGGCGACGGATCGGCCGCGAGCTCCACGATGGCCCGCTCCAGAACCTGATGCTGGTGGGCCACAAGCTGGATGAGATCGATGCCGAGCCGACGACTGAGGGTGCGAGCGGCCGCTCCGGGGAGGCCCGGGAGATCCTGGACGCCGTGGCGGACGAGGTGCGGCGGATCAGCCGGGCGCTGCGCCCGTCCGTCCTGGACGACCTCGGGCTCGTCGCGGCGCTGCGCTCTGAGGCTGCGTCCCTCAGCCGACGGTCCGGGCTCAGAGTCGCGTTCGCCGCGCCCGCGTCCGTCGGGGTGACGTCGGAGGCCGAGCTCATGCTGCTCCGGGTCGCGCAAGAGGCGCTCCACAACGTCGAGCGTCACGCGGGAGCCACGCACGTGGCCGTGCGGCTCCGGCTGGTGGGCGAGATGGTCTGCCTCGCGATCCGCGACGACGGTTCCGGTCCCGGGATCCTGCCCTCGGCGGCTGACCTCCTGGCGGCCGGCCGGCTCGGCCTCGTGGGCATGGAGGAGCGCGCGCGGCTGGTTGGCGGGGACTTCTCGATCCGCCGCGGGAAGCCGCGTGGGACGTTCGTCTGCGTGTCGGCGCCGATCCATCCGCCGCCCGCGCCGTACTGAGGTCGAGGCGGTTCGCCGTCTAGTTGTGCTCCCCTGAGACGTTGTTGACAGCACGAGAGCCCTCGGGCTCGGGCAGGCGCGGCGCCAGGATCCACACGAACTGCGCCGTCGTCGACGCGGCGACCTTGGACCGGGCGTTCGCCAGGCGGTGCTTGACGGTCGAGTGCGACAGGCCGAGTCGGTGGGCGGCTGCCTTCTCCGACCCGGCGACGAGGACCGCGGCGACCACCCCGACCTCACGGTCGGTCGCGCGTTCGGCGGGGCGGTGGGACGACCGGCGCGTCATGCGCTGCGGACCAGCTCGAGCGGCTCCGGCGGCTCGGCGAGGCGCATGACGATCGGAAGGTCGTTGGTGGCGGGGCTACCCCTCCACCCCGACCAGATCCTCCAGCAGCCGCGGATCGTGCGTGGAGTCGACGCCTGGAGCACGACTCGCCGACCAACATCCTGCCCCGACGGACCTTGGTGTCCCGTTTCGGGCGCATGGGGTCATACTCGCGACGACCGAACACCGCCACCCGGAGCAGGTGCTCCACCTTCGGGCTCCAGGACTGGTCCTATGGGCCGACGGGGTTGCAAGGGTAGTCGTGGTTCGTTGGCGACCGAGCATCCGGATAGGCTTCGGTGAGCATGAGCGTTGACGGCCGCCGCATTCCCGACCTGGACCTCGCGAAGATCCGACGGTTCTGCGAGGGGCGAGCGCCCGAACGTGTCGCTCATCTCGTCCGGCTGGAGCTCAAGAGCGGATCCGTGACCATCGTCGAGTGCCGCCGCCCTGGTCGGCCGAGGTGGGGCCGGAGTGGACCCTGCGGGGCAAGCCGGAGGACGTACTGACCGAGCTCAAGGAGCGCTGGCCTGCTCAGGTTTCGGCCGGCGATTTCTGCTCAGGCTCCAGGCGGCGTTGACACCGGCCTGCACGCTCGGCGTAGACTCAGGCGGCCCTCAGGTTGCTGCCTGATCGTCTGCGACAATGCCGGGCAGCCACCCGGCGTCCCAGCCAGCAAGGAGCCCGATCAGTGACCGAGAACGAGCAGGTGGTCCTGGATCCCGTGTGCCAGATGAAGATCCGGCCCTCAGAGGCCGTGGCGACCATCGAGCACGACGGCAAGACCTACTACTTCT
>JBBSAS010000036.1:0-10622 GCA_038252055.1 Candidatus Limnocylindrales bacterium | reverse complement strand
AGGTCGCGTCCTGCCACGAGCGCGCTCATCTTCGCCGGTGCCGCCCAGCGGGCCGTCTGGCTGAAGCCGCAGTCTGGGACGGGCGCCAGACGCTCCTCTGGAACCCCGGTCGCCAGGACGGCCTCGGCGCGCTCGGCGACGTCGTCGGCGGTCTCGAGGTAGGAGCTCTTGACGTCCACGACGTCCACGGCCAGGTCCAAGCCTGCGGCAGCGAGCTCCGGGAGCACGTCGAGCTCGGTCATCTTGCGGTTGGCGAATTCGAGGACCAGCTCCGCCACCCGGAAGTGGCGCAGTTGGTCCATCACGGGCCGGTATGTCCGCTTCGCCAGCGGCCGGCCCAGGTAGTTGCCGAAGCAGAGGTGGGCCGCAAGCCGGACGGCCCGCGCGACCAGCTGCTCGGCCGTCAGGATGGTCTCGGCGGTGAGCCAGCGCTCCCCGGCGTTCGGCATGGAGGATCTTCTTCGACGGGTCAGGTGAGCGTGGGAAGTCGGCGACGGATCACCGCGGGCGAGCGGGCCGGGGTGCCGTCGGAGGGTGCGGTCGGCATCGCGGCGCCCGCGTCGGCTGGATGCAGCTCGCGGACCCGGCGCTGGAGGAGGAAGCGGGTCCGGTCGCCACGGAGGAGCGCCTGGGCGTGCTCGACGTGCTCGCCCGCGGCGTCCGTCGTCACGCGGCGGATCATCAGGGCCGGCGAGTGACGCGGCACCCCGAGGAGCTGGCCCTCGGCCGGCGTCAGGATCACCGGCTCGAGCGTCTCCACGGCGGCCTCCACGTCGCACGCGTAGTCTTGGTGGAGGACCCGGTATAGCGAGCGCGTGGCGAAGTCCCGCGTCTCGAGTCCCGGGAACCGGGCGGCGGGGAGGTCCGTCGTCTCGAGGATCAGCGCCTCGGCCTCGACCCGGCGGAGGCGCTCGAGGTGGACGACGGGCTCTCCCGGGAGCAGCCCCAGCTCGGCGGCGATGGCCCGGCTGGCCGGGCCGACCCGGAGGTCGATGACCTCGGTAACGAGGTGCATTCCCCGCGCCCGAAGCGCCTCACCGTAGCTGAAGAAGCCCGACAGGTCGGCTGGGACCCGGGGACGCGTGACGAACGTGCCTCGGCCCCGGTGGCGGGAGATGAGGCCGCGCTCCTCGAGCTCGGCCAGAGCCTGGCGGAGGGTCGCGCGGCTCACCTGGAGGTCGCGGCACAGCTCGCGCTCCGGCGGCAGCCGATCTCCCGGAGCCCATTCTCCCGCCCGGATCCGGGCCTTCGCGCGCCCGGCGATGACGGAGTACAACGGCTCGCGCACGATCACCTGCTCGCTGCGGCCCGCCGATGGAACGGGCGCGTGGCCCCGATGGTACCCAACCCGACACGATTGGTCCAGACCAACGGTGCCGGCGTTGCCGCGCGCAGCCGGTCCGTGGTCGGACCAAGGCGGTTGGGTGCGGGACCCGCGTGATCAGCCGCCGAACGGGAGCGCGGCCGGCCCTCGGACGCCTGGGCTCAGGACGAACAAGCTGCCGGCGACGGTGGCGGGGTCGTAGCGGTGAACGCGGCCGGCGGGCTGGCCACCCAGAGGAGCGTGCCGGTCGCCTCATCCCAAGCCGGACCCTCGTCGAGGTCGGCGCGGGCATCGAGGGCGAGGGTCGGCGTCCGGGAGGTCACGGGGCGATGGCACCCGTCCGCGAGTCCGTGACGCCCCCACAGCGTGGACCCGTCAGCGCCCCGGCGTGCGCAGCTCGAGAGGAGACGGACGCCGGCCGCCGGCGGCTCGCTCCGTCTCAGCGGCCGCCCCCCGCATGCCCCGCGCCTCGGCGGCGATGGCCACGCGGTAGGCGGTCAGGGCCACGACGGCGGCGCTCGCGACGACGTAGATCCACCAGGCCCAGGCGCTCCCCGTGTCCGACCCGCTGAAGATCCCGTGCGACGTGGCCCCGACGAACGACAGGAAGGTCAGGTAGTGGAGGAGCCGCCAGGCCCGCTGCCCGATCTGGCGCCGGACGTGGAAGCTCAGGTAGACAACGCCCACGAGGTAGAGCGAGACCTGGCCGACGCCGACCCAGAGCGGCTGGTACGGCGCGGCGAAGGGGACGAGCATGTCCGCGAACGAGAACGGCACGGTGGCGTCGAGCCCCAGGAGGACGGCGTGGACGCCGGCCAGGCCAAGGCCGATCGCCGCCAGGTCCTGGTGGAGGGCGAAGGTGACGGGCCGGTGGGCGATCGCGTCGAGCACCTTGGTCGACAGGAGGAGCCCGTAGATCACGGAGCCGGCGATCGCGAAGTAGGAGAGGAAGCCGATCAGCCGCGTTGCCACCCAGGGGAGCCGGCTCGGGGCGACGTCGGCAACCCGGGCCACGGCGTCGATGGCCGCCGGGACGGTGACCAGGAGGACGGCCGCGACGACGACGCCGAAGATCCCCCAGCGAATCCAGCGCGTCCGCGGGTCGAGGCCCTGGTAGGTCATGACAGGAACGCCGTGGTCCGGGGCAGGGCGAGAACCCGGCCGTCGGCAAGGAGGAGCACTGCCCCGGCGACGCCGGCGCGATCGAGGAAGTCCAGTCCGGACGCGGCGCCCAGGATGACCGCGCTCTTGGCGAACGCCTCGGCAGACGCGGCGCTCGAGGCCAGGACCGTCGCCTGGATCACGTCGGTCACGGCGGGCCGGCCGGTCCGCGGGTCGATGAGGTGATGCGCGTTCGGGCCGAAGCGGTGGACGCTGGTGCCCGACGTGGCCACGCCCCAGGATCGGCGCCCGCGGCCCGGCGCAGCGGGTCCATCCTCGAGGCCGATGACGGCGATCAGGTCGCCGTCGCTGCGCGGGTCGGCAACGCCGATCTCCCGGCACTCGCCCGGCGCAAGGCGGACGGCGACGTCGCCGTCGGCGTCCACGATGGCCCCCGGGTGTCGATCGAGGAGGCGGAGCGCTCGATCCGCGAGCCAGCCCTTGGCGGTGCCGTCGAGGTCGAAGCGCAGACCCGGCGCGCGGGTCACGAACGACCGCCGGCGGTCGAAGGCGGCGACGTGCCAGCCGCGGTCCACCGGTGGGGCGGCCGCGACGTCACCGGATTCGGCGGCGAGCCTCTCGTCCAGGCGCGTGACGTCGACGAGGCCGCCGGTGATCCTGCCCGCCTCATCGGCCCACCCGAGGGCGGCGCCGAGGGTCGGGCCGACCGAGACCGCCGCGCGCACGTCGCCGTTGAGTCGCATGAGCGCGGAGCCGGGGTCGTGCCGGGTGAGGATCCCGGCCCAGGCCACGATGCGCCGAGCGACCCGGCTGGCGTCGCGAGCGGCCACGTCCCTGTCGCCCGGCAGGATCGACAGGTGGATCTCGAGGCGGCCGCCCATCGCCCGGGCGGCGTGCCTGGTTTGCGCGAGACGGGGCCGCTCGCCGTCGGGACCGGACGCCCCCGGCCGGAGGTGCGGGGTGCCCGCCCGCGCCGGAGGTTCGGTCGTCGGCCGGGCGAGCGCGCGAACGGCCACCTACGGCTGTCCGGACTGGCTGGTGACCACGACTGGCTGGGGTCGCGGCCGCGGCGTCGCCACGGGAACGGCGACGGAGGACGGCGGCGCGGTGGCGGCTCCGGCCGGCGCCGCCTGGCCCGCGGGCAGCACCACGTACTGGGTCACGTGCTGGACGGTTCCGTTGGCGGCGGCCTGGCCGGCGGTCGCGGTGGCGCCACTGGCCGTGGCCGGGACGGCGGCGCTGCCGATGAGGGCGAGCAGGGCCGAGAGCGTCGCCGCGCCGCCGGCGAAGATGGCGAGCCGCATCGGGCGAGGATCGGGCCGCCGCCGGGGAGTACCGGCCCCGCGCGGCGCGGCGGGCGTGCCGGACCCGCGGGACGGGGCGGCCGCGTGAGAAGCGCTGGATGCGTGGGGAGTGGACCCCCGGCCGCCGGTGCCGGCCGCAGGCGGACGCGGCCGAACGGGATCGGCCGGCCGTGCCCGGGAGTCGTTGCGGATGGCCATGTCAGTCGTCCCCGCCGGCCGATTCGGTCGCCGTTCCGTCGGTCTCGTTCTCTCCGGACGGCAGGACGTGGACCGCCGGGAGCGCCGCGGCGGGCGCGGGCGTCACGACGTAGACGGTGTCAACGACGGGTCCACCCGGCTGGGAACCCGCGGCCGTGACCGCGGCGACCGGAGCCGAACCGGTGGCCGGCACGAGGGGCGGGCCGGCGACGAGGATCGCGACCGCGAAGGTCCCGAAGGCGGCCAGGCCGGCCGCGGCGAGGCCCATGCGGCTGGGGCCGGCGCTGCGGCGCGGGGGCGGATGGGTGGTCATGACGGTGCTCCGTGCGGCGGACGCGGGTCCGCGGTGAGGGTTCAAGGTGTCCCCAGTCTCGGCCCCGGCCCTGAACTGAGCCTGTGCCTCGCATGTGCGTTCTCACAGGAACGCCGCCGCCCGTTGACGCCGTGCTGCGCGACCGCGAGGATGACGGCCATGCGGATCCTCGTGGCCGAAGACGATCCCCGGATGGGGGAGCTGGTCAGGCGCGTCCTGGTGGCCGAGCACAACGTCGTGGACCTCGCGCCCGACGGCGTGAGCGCCCTCGCGTTCGCCGGCGGCAGCGAGCCGTACGACGTGCTGGTGCTCGACCGGATGCTGCCCGACCTCGAGGGCCTGGAGCTGCTGCGCCTCCTGCGCTCGCGCGGCGTGGCCACGCCGGCCCTCATGCTGACCGCGCTGGGGGGCGTGAACGAACGGGTGGCCGGGCTCGACGCGGGCGCCGACGACTACCTCGGCAAGCCGTTCGCCTTCTCCGAGCTTCTCGCCCGCATCCGGGCCCTGGGCCGCCGCCCCGTCGCGAGCACGACCGGCCCGCTGACGGCAGGCGACCTGGAGCTCGACCAGGAGCGCCACGTCGCCCGGGTGGGGGCCCGGACGGTGGATCTCTCGGCCCGCGAGTTCGCCCTCCTCGCCTACCTGATCCGGCACGAGGGCCGTGTCGTCACCCGCCAGCAGGTGCTCGACGCGGTCTGGGGCGCCGAGCCGGACGTCTATTCGAACGTGGTTGACCTCTACGTGAGCTACGTCCGGCGGAAGCTCGGCGAGCTCGGCCGCGAGGGCCTCCTGCGGACCGTCCGCGGGGTGGGATACGCCCTCCGCGTCGAGGATCCATGACGGCGGGATCCCGCGGTGGGCCGAACGCCTACCTGCTGGCGCGCACACGTCGACGGCTCGCTCTCGGGACCCTCGCGGTCGTCGGGGCGCTCGTGCTCGCGGTGGGTGCCGCGACTGCCGTCGTTGGCACCACGATCCTGGCCCAGGAGGTCGATCGGGCCCTCGACGCGGCCGCCCGGGCGTACGCCGCGCAGCTCGGCGTCGAGCCCCCGCAGGGCGACCAGGAGCTCACCGAGCACCACGTGCCCCAGGCATCCGACACGTTCTTCCTCGTCCTCAACCCGGCGGGCGCGGTGATCGCCAACCCGTCCGGCGTGGCGCTCGACGGCCTGCCCGATCTATCGGCCGTCTCGGCCGCCCGGGCGTCCGGGGAGGACCTGCGCACGGTAGAGTCGGGCGAGACGAGGGTCCGCCTGGAGACGCGCCCGATCGGCGGGGCGGGAGGGTCGGCGGGCTGGGTCCAGGCGGGCACCGTCCTGACTCTCCACGACCGCCAGGTGCAGGCCCTCGTTCTCGCCATCGTCCTGGTCGGGGCCCTCGGGCTGGTGGGAGCTGCGCTGGCGACGATCTGGATCACCGGGCGGGCCCTGGTGCCGATCCGCTCGGCGTTCGAGACGGAGCGACGGTTCGTCGCGGACGCCTCGCACGAGATCCGGACGCCGGCGGCCGTCATCCGGTCCTCGGCGGAGGTCCTCCAGCGCGAGGAGCTCGTCGGGGCGGCCGGCCGCCCGCTCGTCGACGACATCGTGGGCGAGGCCGACCGGCTGGGTCGACTCGTGGAGGACCTGCTGGCCCTCGCCGCCTCCGAGCAGGGGGCACTCACCGTGGAGATGGCACCGCTTGACCTCGTCGAGCTGATCCGGACCGCGGCCCGCCGCGCCACCCCGCTCGCCGAGGCTCGCGGGCTTCGGATCGCCGGCCCGGCAGACGCCGCCGCGCCGATCCCGATCCAGGGCGACGGCGACCGCCTCATGCAGGTGGTCCTGATCCTGGTGGACAACGCGATGCGCCACTCGCCGGCGGGCGGGCTCGTGACGGTGGGGGCGGGGCGCGAGCCCGCCGGCCGTGCCCGCATCGAGGTCCTCGACGAGGGACCGGGCATTCCGCCACACCTCCGCGACAAGATCTTCGAGCCCTTCGCCCGCCTCCCCGCCTCGCGGGCGCGCGCTGATGCCGGCAGCGGCCTGGGCCTGGCCATCGCGCGCCGGTTGGTGGAGCTCCACGGCGGGACCCTGGCGGTGGGCGACGGCCCCGGCGGAGGCGCCCGGTTCGTGCTGGAGCTGCCGGCCTGCTGAG
Organism: Candidatus Limnocylindrales bacterium; assembly: GCA_038252055.1. GTDB lineage: Bacteria > Chloroflexota > Limnocylindria > Limnocylindrales > CSP1-4 > CTSoil-043. The sequence continues at coordinate 4,225 of JBBSAS010000036.1, read as the reverse complement.
GCGCACATCCTGCAGGTCACGCCGAGGCGCGATGTGCCGGCGACGGGATATCATGGACAAACCGACCGGTCGGTCGGTTTTCGGGCGGCATGTCCGCCGCCGGCACGGGGCACCAGGGCGCGATGGCCGACGAACGGCGAGCGACGGCGCAGGCGGAAAAGAGCCGGACGCGGCGCGAGCAGATCCTCGATGCCGCGTTCAGCACGTTCGCCCGGCGCGGGTACCGCGAGACCGCAGTCGACGACATCGCCGCGGCCGCCGACACTTCCAAGGGCGGCGTCTACTTCCACTTCCCGACGAAAGAGGCGATCTTCCGCGAGCTCATGCGGACCACCGCCGACCGGCTCGCCGCGAAGGTGGACCGCGCCGTGGCCGGGGAGACCGAGCCGATCGCGCGGGCCGAGGCCGCCCTCCACGCCGTCCTGGTGACCTTCGCCGGCCACCGGACGATGGCCCGTCTCCTGTTCCTCGACGCCCTCGGCGCCGGCCGCGCCTTCAACGCCGAGACCAACGAGCTGCACGATCACTTCGCCCGCCTGATCGCCGGCCACCTCGACGACGCCATCGCCGCCGGCACGATCCCGCCGATCGACACCGCGGTCACCGGGATCGCCTGGTTCGGGGCCCTCAACGAGGTCGTGGCGCGGTGGCTCCTGGCCGAGGATCCCGGCCGGCTCGAAGACGCCTACCCAACCCTGCGGGCGATCCTCCTGCGGAGCGTCGGTGTCCCGGAGGAGCGGATCGCCGCGGGGGCCAGCACGCCGGGCGTGCCGCGGGCCGCCCCATGACGGTCGCGGACCGGGCCCTGCCGGTCGGGCACGCCCGGGAGCCGGACCTCGCGACGCTGTTGCTCGAAGCAGCCGCCCAGGCGGGCCCGCCCGTGGACCCGTCGGCCGGGATCGGGGGCTCGCGGCAGATCGCCCCGCTCCGGGTGGCCACGCAGCGCATCACCGACCTGGACCCGATCGCCGTCGTGGCCGCAGCCCGGGAGCTGAACCTCGAGGCGGTCCTCTGGCTCCAGCCGGCCGACGGCGTCACCCTCGTCGGGATCGGACGCGCCTGGGCCGTCGAACCGGCCGGCGACGGGCGATTCGCGGCCGCAGCGGAGGCGTGGGGGACGCTGCTGGCCGGGGCGACGCTCGGCGGGCTCGCGGCCGGTCGTGGGGGGCTGCCCCGCGGCGCCGGACCGATCCTCGTCGGCGGCCTCGGGTTCACGGGCGCGACACCCAAGGCGGACGACGCCTGGGGGCCGTTCGGCGCCGCCTCGCTGGTGCTGCCCGGGCTGGTGTTCGCCCGGACTCCCGACGGCTCGTTCCTGACCGCGGCGATCGGCCCGGGCGGGGAGCAGCCATCCCCGCGGGCGCTCGCCCGGCAGTGGGATCGTCTCGCGGACCGGGCGGCGGAGCTGGCCCCGGCCCCTGGCGCGATGGTCGCGCGGCCCGCCGACGCCCCGCTCCTGCTGGCCCGCGAGCAGCCCGACCGGGCCGACTGGGAACGCCTTGTCGCCCTGATCGCCGGCGCCGTCGGTCGCGGCCGGCTCGACAAGGTCGTCCTGGCCCGCCGGGTGGACCTCCGGTCACCGCGCGAGCTCGACCCGGTCAACGCCCTGCGTCGCCTGGCGGCGGCGGGCCCGGAGAGCACCACGTTCGCCTTCGCCCGCGGCGGTGCAACGTTCCTGGGGGCCACGCCCGAGCGGCTCGTGCGGACGGAGGGCCGGGCCTTCCGGACGGTCGCGATCGCCGGTTCCGCGGCGCGCGGCCGCGACGCCGCCGAGGATGCCAGGCTGGCCGCGTCCCTTCTCGCGAGCGACAAGGAGCGCGAGGAGCACGGCGTCGTCGTCGAGATGCTCCGCGCGTCGCTGACCCCCCTCGTGGACCGGCTCGACGTCGCGACGGAGCCGGCGATCCTGCGCCTGCGCGACGTCCAGCACCTCGCGACGACCGTCGAGGGCACGCTGCGCCGCGGGGCCGGGCTCCTCGCCCTCGCCGGGCGTCTCCACCCGACGCCGGCCGTGGGCGGCGAGCCCCGCGCGGCCGCCCTCGACGTCATCGCCGAGCACGAGGGCTTCGACCGCGGCTGGTACGCCGGGCCCGTCGGCTGGGTCGGAGCGGATGGCGACGGGGAGATGGTGGTCGCCCTCCGCTGCGGCCTCGTGGCCGGCCAGCGGGCCACCCTCTTCGCCGGCTGTGGAATCGTCGCCGACTCGGATCCGACCCGCGAATGGGAGGAGTCGCGGATCAAGCTGCGGCCCGTCGTCTCGTCGCTGGGACGCCTGGCGGAGGACGCCCGGTGACGGACCTCGTGGCCCTGCGCGGGTTCGTGGACGAGCTGGCGCTCGCTGGCGTCGCCGACGCGGTCATCTGTCCCGGTTCGCGCTCAGCCCCGCTGGCGCTGGCCCTGCGCGCCCATCCCGGGATCGTGACGCGTGTCCTCCTCGACGAGCGCAGCGCCGGGTACTTCGCCCTCGGGCTGGCCCGCGCCTCCGGGCGCCCCGTCGCGGTCCTTGTCACGTCCGGGACGGCGGCCGCCAACCTTCTGCCCGCCGCCGTGGAGGCGTCCCTCGGCCGCGTGCCGCTCGTCCTCGTGACGGCCGACCGGCCGCCCGAGCTCCGCGATCGCGGAGCGGCCCAGGCCATTGACCAGGATCGTCTCTTCGGTGTCCACGCGAAGTGGTACGCGGAGCTGCCCCTTCTCGACGGCGCGGAGGTAACCCGGCGCCACGTCCGCGGGGTGGCCGCTCGGGCGGTCGCCGTCGCGCGACAGGCGCCCGCCGGCCCCGTCCACCTGGACGCGCCGTTCCGGGAGCCGCTCGTGCCCGACGGCCCGCTGGGCCCACTCGGCCCGCTCGCCGTCGGCGGAGTGGCGGGATCGTCCGTGGCCGCGTCCGGAACGTCCCTCGCCGGTGTGGCCCCCGCCGCGACCCCCGCCCGGTCCTTCGGCGAGGCCGTGACGGGCCGGCGCGCCCTCGCTCCCGGCCAGGTGGCCGACCTTGCCGCCCGGCTTGCCGCCCTGGAGCGCGGCGTCATCGTCGCCGGTCCCCAGGGCGACCCGGCCCTCGGCCCTGCCGTGGCCCGCCTCGCCGCCGCCCTCGACTGGCCGATCCTGGCCGACCCGCTCTCGCTCGTCCGCTGCGGGCCGCACGACAGGTCGCGCGTCCTCGCCCGGGGCGACCATCTGCTGCGCCCGAGCCCGTGGCTGGACGACCACGTCCCGGAGGTCGTCCTGCGGGTGGGCGCCCCGCCGACCTCCAAGCCGCTCCTGCTCCTGCTCGAGGATCGGCGCCCGTCACAGGTGGTCGTGGACGAGGCCGCCGGCTGGCGCGAGCCGGCGATCATCGCGACGACCCACGTCCACGCCGACCCGACGGCCACGCTGCAGGCGCTCGCCGAGCGGCTCGGAGCCGGCACGCCGGCGGGCTCGCCGGGCACGGTCTCGCCCAGGGGAACGGTCTCCGGCGGCGCCCGAACCGCCGCCTGGCTCGACGACTGGCTGGCGGCCGAGCGCGCCGCCGACCGAGCCCTCCGGAACTGGCTCGCCGCGACGGCGGCCGCCGCCGAGCCGTTCGAGGGGGCGCCCTTCGCCGACCTCGGCGACCTCCTTCCCGACGGCGCGATTCTGTGGGCCGGCAGCTCGATGCCGGTCCGCGACCTCGATGCCTTCCTGCCGTCCTCGGGCCGGGCGATCCGGCCGATGGCCAATCGCGGGGCGAACGGGATCGACGGGGTGGTCTCGTCGGCCCTCGGCGCGGCCGCGACCGGCGCCCCGGTGGTCCTCGTCATCGGCGACCTGGCCCTCCTCCACGACCTGGGCGGGCTGGTCGCGGGGCGAGGGCAGCGGCTCTCAGCCACGATCGTGCTGTTGCACAACGACGGCGGCGGCATCTTCTCGTTCCTGCCCCAGGCGACGGCCGCGCGCCCCGAGGCCGGGCTCCCCACGCACTTCGAGGAGCTGTTCGGGACGCCCCATGGCATCGACCCCGGACCGCTCGTCGAGGCGCTCGGGGCGGAGCACCGGCGAGTCGGCGCGGTGGACCTGCCGGACGCCCTGGCCGCGTCCATCGGCGCCCCGGGGATGCACGTGCTGGAGCTGCGCACCGAGCGGGCCCGGAACGTGGCCCTCCACCGCGAGGCGGCGGCGGCCGTCCGCGCGGCCCTGGACGATCTGGTCAGGGCCGGCAGCGCCGGCAGGGCGGCGCAGCCATGAGCGAGCGGATCCGGCTGCTCGT
>JBBSAS010000035.1:0-10889 GCA_038252055.1 Candidatus Limnocylindrales bacterium | reverse complement strand
GGGGATCGTACGCCGGCCCGCCGACGCCGCACCATTGACCTTCGGGCCATCCCGCGGAGGGACAAAGGCCGAGCATGGCGAGCCGCGTGCTAGGCTCGCTCACGACCTCGCTCGGCGCAGCGGGGACCACCCCGAGGAGGTAGCGATGGCCGCCGAGGTTGTCCCGTTCCCGATGTTCATCGACGGCGCGCCATCCGAGGCGGACTCCGGCGACTGGCTCGACGTGCGCAGCCCGGCGACCGGCGCCGTCGTCGGTCGCGTGCCGGCGGGGACGGAGACCGACGTCGATCGCGCGGTGCGCGCCGCCCGCGCTGCCTTCGTGGACGGTCGTTGGAGCCGGCTGCCGCCAGCCGAGCGAGCGGTCGTCCTGCAGCGCCTGGCGGATCTCGTGGCGGACCACGCCGACGAGCTGGCGGCACTCGAGACCGCCCAGACCGGTTCGGCCCTCAAACTGCGGCGTGACTCCGACCTCCCGTTCACCGTGGACACCCTGCGCTTCTTCGCCGGGGCGGCGCGGAACCTCGAGGGGAAGGCGGCGGCAGAGTACTCCGGCAGCCACACGAGCTTCGTGCGCCGCGAGCCGCTCGGCGTCGTGGGGCAGGTGAGCCCCTGGAACTACCCGCTCTGGATGGCCGCCTGGAAGGTGGCTCCGGCGCTGGCCGCCGGCAACGCCGTCGTCCTCAAGCCCGCGTCGGCCACGCCGCTGACGACCATCCGGCTGGCGGAGCTGGCCGCCGAGGCGGGGATTCCGGCCGGGGTCCTGAACGTCGTGACGGGGCGCGGCGACGTCGTCGGGGCGGCGATCGCCGCCCACCCGGATGTCGATCTTGTCTCGCTGACCGGCGACTCGGCGACGGGCCGGACGATCATGGCCCTCGCCGCCGGCAACCTCAAGCGGGTCCACCTCGAGCTCGGCGGGAAGGCCCCCTTCATCGTCCACGCCGACGCGGACCTGGAGGCGGCCGCGCGGGGGGCGACGGCCGGGGCCCTGATCAACGCCGGCCAGGACTGCACGGCCGCGACGCGCGTCTACGTCCATCGTTCCATCGCGGAGCCGTTCACCGCCCGGCTCGTGGAGCTGTTCGGTTCCGTCCGCGTCGGCGACCCCACGGCCCCCGACACGGACATGGGCACGCTGATCAGCGGGGCGCAGGTGGACCGCGTGGCCGGCTTCGTGGACCGCGCGGTCGCGGCCGGGGCCCGCGTCCTCGTCGGGGGCGCGCGGGCGGACGTGGCGGGGTTCCCGGACGGAGCGTTCTACCTCCCAACGGTCGTCGTAGACGCCGCCCAGGACAGCGAGATCGTCCAGCAGGAGATCTTCGGCCCGGTTCTCGTCGTCCTGCCCTTCGACACGGAGGAGGCGTCCCTCCAGCTGGCGAACGACACGCCGTACGGCCTCGCGAGCTCCGTCTGGACGAGTGACCTCCGGGTGGCCATGCGGGCGACCCAGGCCCTCGATTTCGGCCACGTCCTCGTGAACGACCACCTGATGGTCACGAGCGAGATGCCCCATGGCGGCTTCGGGCAGTCCGGGTTTGGCAAGGACATGTCGATGTACTCCTTCGAGGAGTACACCCGGGTCAAGCACGTGATGATCGAGCTGACCGGCGAGGCCGAGAAGCCCTGGCACTGGACGATCTTCGGGAATCGTCCGGCCGCGGGGAGCTAGGGCTAGGAAGCTGGGTCGGGCCCCACGCGGCAGGCAGCCATGATCTCCCGGCCGCGCCGCTGACGGGCGAGCGCGTCGGGGTCGCCGCGACGGATCCCGTCCTCGAGCGCATCGAGCGCGTCGTAGAAGACGTTCCACCCCGCTCGCTCGGCGCGGACCGCTTCGCGGAGGCGTGGCCGGTCGAGGGTACGGTCCAGAGCCTCGCCGATCCTCGCGGCGCCGGCCGTGGCGAACGCTCGGGCGGTCCGCTCGTCGCCCGCCTCGCAGAGACGGGCGAGGCGGAGGGCGAAGCGAAGCGCCGTCACCGTCACCGGGAGGCGGGACACGAAGCAGCCGGTGAACGGGTCGAGGAGCTCCTTGAGCTCCGCCACGCCGGATCCCGCGGGGATCGAGTCCTCGGCGACCACGCCGGCGTACGCGGAGAAGTCGAGGATCCGGACGTGGTCGCCGATCTCCTTGTCCACCCGGGCGGCCGCGATCGCCTCGCCGGCAAAGGCCTCCTTGTCGTGGCGCATGACGAGCCCGGCGGCGTGCAGGTAGGCCAGCCGAGGCCCGGGTCGGCCGAGAGCCGAGAGGAGGTAGGCCTGGTCCTCGGCGCGACCGATGAAGGTCGGCGTGAACGGCCGGTGGCGCCGGAGCGCGTCGACGAGCGCTCCGGTCGTGCCGCCGGTGACGTGGACCCTCTCGTGGACGAACGTGCCGCCCGCGTCATGCTCGGTCCCCTCGTGCAGCAGCATCTCGGCCGCGGTGGAGAGTGCCTGGGGCAGACGGCTGAAGAAGACGAGCTCGTCCCCGACCGGGGCCGCGGCAGGGTAGGGGACGTCCGGGGTGAAGAGGCCCCGACCGATGTCGCCCTCGTTCACGGGCGCTCCGGCGAGCAGGCCGAGTTCGACGGGGCGGCCGGTCGCGTCCTCGCCCGAGGTGCCCCACGACGGGTTCGACAGGTGCTCGAGGGCCGAGCGGCCGGTCTCGGCGACGAGCTCGGCCTGGGGAAAGACCTGGTCGAGGTCGATCTTGAACGTGCCCTTGATCTGCGGGTCAACGCCGACCTGCCAGAACGCCGCGATCGCCTTGAGGAAGCTGTAGTGGCGCCCATAGGCGCCGTCCACCCCGACGACGCGGCGGAGGAGCCCGAGGGCGGCGTTTGAGCCGACGCACGGCGCCAGGACCTCGTCGACGAGTCGCCGGGTATCGGCTTCGGTGACGACGTGGACGGCGAGGTGTCGGAGGCCGCCGGCCCGTTCCAGCTCTGCCTCGACGTAGTGCCGGGCAACCTGCCGGAGCCCGTCGTGGGTGACGGTCACCGAGAGGACGCAGGGCACGCGCCCGACCGGCGAGCCAGCTTGGCGACGGCCATCCTCGAAGGCGAGTGCCTCGTCGAGCCCGCGAAGGCCCCGGACGATCTCGTTCGCCTCCGGCTCGACGCCGACCTGGACCGGGTGATCGAACCACTGTCGCTGCGGCTCGGCGCTGGCGGCCATGAGACCGTGGAGCACCCCGGCAGGGTAGGGGAGCGACGCGATCGAGCGCGAGGAGGAGGGAATCGTGAGCAGCACGTTCGACGTGAAGAGGAGCTCCCGGGCCGCGTCAACGATCGGCGCCGGGTCCGGCTCCTCGACCCGGATGCGGCGTCGGGCGCGGAGCTCTGTCTCGCGGGCTGCCTCGTGCCCGACGATGCCGACGCCTTCCGGGAAGAAGAGGCCCCAGGATGCCTCGGCCGTCTCGCCTGGATCGAGCCCGGGCACCGAGAGGCGGCGCTCCGTCTCGGTGAGCCGCGCCGCAACGACGAGATCCGCGGCCGCCCGGTCCCGGATCTCGTCGCGCACGAGGACGAGGGCGTGACGCAGGAATGCCGCGACCTCGCGCTCGGGCCCGTCCCGCGGCTGGTCGAGGACCGCGGACGCGCGCCGGTGGAGCGGATGGCCCGGACCGCAGAGGGCGACGAGGAAGGCCACGTCGAGCGCCGTCAGCGGATCCCGGTCGGCGAGGCGGGGCTCCGGGTCGCCGAGCGCGAGGCCCGCGCCGCCGGTCATCGGCCCGACGAGGCGGGCCATGATTCGCTCGAACGTCTCGATCATCGTCGTCCCACCTTACCCGAGCGGCCACCGCGTCGGCCTGAGCGCGGGATGAGCCGGCTCGCGGGAAGAGAGCCGAGGGAGTCGGGGTCGCCTGAACGTACGGACCGTACAATGGCGGCCCGCAGAAGCCGCCGGAGGCGCTCCGACCGTGCCGCCCACCACTGATCCGCGTCGCGCGCATCCACTCGCCCGCCTGGCCGTCGGCGTCGCGACGATGCTCGTCTTGTCCGGCCTGGCGGTCGCTCTCTTCTTCAACCCGGCGTGGGTGACGTTCGCGCAGTCGCGGGCCGGCGCCGCCGCGGCGACCGGCTGGACGGAGGCCGAGGTCCGCGAGGTCACCACCGACATCGTCATCGAGGTCTGGCTTGGCCCGGGTACGTTCGAGCAGGAGGTCGCGGGCGCCCCGGTCTTCACGGCCCGGGAGCGCGAGCACATGGCCGACGTCCGGCGGGTGGTCATCGCCTTCGCCGCGACCGTGCTCGTGGGCGCGCTCGTCCTCCTGGCGATCGGCGTCGCGTCGCGCGGGCGCCGCTGGTGGGGTGCGGTCGGAACGGGGGCGAAGGTGCTGGCCGTCGGCACGGTCGTGATCGGGGGCGCCTTCTACCTCGTCTTCGACACGGCATTCACGCTCTTCCACGAGCTGCTCTTCCCGGCGGGCTCGTGGTCGTTCGACCCGGCGACCGACCGGCTCGTCCAGCTCTTCCCGTACCAGTTCTGGACGGAGACCTCGGTGGCGATCGCGATCGCGGCGCTCGGCCTCGCGATCGTCACCTGGGTCGTCGCCCGGCAGTTGGAGCGGCGGCCGTGACGAGCGGTCTCCTCTCGGTCGAGGAAGCCCGCGCCCGCGTCCTCGCCGCGGCAGCTGGTTCGCTGCCCGCCGACGTCGTGCCGGTCGCCGACGCTCGCGGCCGCGTCCTCGCCGGGCCCGTGATCGCGGCCACGGACCTCCCGCCGTGGGACAACAGCGCGATGGACGGCTACGCGGTGCGCGCCGCCGATCTCGACAACGCCACGGAGGACGTGCCGGTCCGGCTCGTGGTGGTCGGCGAGATCGCGGCCGGGGCCGTCCCCGATCGCCTCGTGGGCCCGGGCGAAGCGATCCGGATCGCGACGGGCGCGCCAATGCCCGCCGGAGCCGACACGGCCGTCCAGGTGGAGCTGACGACGCCGCTCGACGCCGCCGGCCGCCCCGGACCGCGCGGACGCGATGCCGCCGGGCCGCTGCCGCCCGCGGTCCTCGTCCACCGGGCGCCGGTGGCCGGGATGAATGTCCGGATGCGGGGGAGCGATCTCCGGGCGGGCGTGGCGATCCTCGAGCCGGGAACCGCGCTCGGGCCGGCGGAGATCGCCCTCGCCGCGGGCGCCGGTGTCGCCTCCGTCGCGGTGCACCGCAGCCCGCGGGTCGCGGTCATCACGACCGGGGACGAGCTTCGGCCGGCGGGTGCCAATCTGGGCCCTGCCGGGATTCCCGACGCGAACGGGCCGATGATCGCCGCGCTCTGCGCAGCGGCAGGGGCCGAGGCTCGGCACCTCGGCATCGCCCCGGACGAGCTCGGGGCGATGACGCGGTTCCTCCGCGAGGCGCTCGCCTGGGCCGACGTCGTCATCGTCAGCGGGGGTGTCTCCGTGGGCCCGTACGACGTCGTGAAGCCGGCCTTCGAGAGCGTCGGGACGATGGATCTCTGGCGGGTGGCCGTCCAGCCCGGGAAGCCGTTCGCGTTCGGCGTGGCGACCCGCCCGGCACCCGCCGACACGGCGCTGCCGGCTCTCCTCGTCGGCCTCCCCGGCAACCCGGTCTCGTCGTTTGTCACGTTCGAGCTCTTCGTCCGCCCGCTCCTCCGGCGCCTCGCCGGTCGCCCCGATCACGACCTGCTCCGCCCGGTGGACGCAGCGGTGCTCGAGGATGCTGTCGAGAAGGCCTCGGGGCGGCGGGCGTTCCTCCGGGTCGTCGCTCGTCGCGACCGCCCCGGCGGTCCACCGGTCCGTGACGCGGAGGGCCGGGTGCGCGTCATCCTGGCCGGCGGGCAGGGGAGCCACGTGATGTCGGCGCTTGCTGCCGCCGACGCGCTTGCCGTCGTGCCAGAATCGGTGGATGCGCTCCCGCCGGGAGCGCCCGTCGAGCTCTGGTGGCTCGATCGGCCCTGAGGGCCTGCCGCATCCCGGGACGACCGGAGGGAGCCATGGACGACCGATCGCAGCCACGCGCCGAGCGCCGTCGCCTGAGCCACGTGGATCGCGGCGGCCGGCCGCGGATGGTGGACGTCTCGGGCAAGCCGGCGACCGCCCGCCGGGCCGTCGCCGAAGGAGAGGTCGCCTGCTCCCAGGAGACGCTCACCCTCGTGATCGATGGCGGCGGCCCGAAGGGCGACGTCCTCGTCGTCGCCGAGCTGGCCGGGGTCCTGGCGGCCAAGCGGACCGCGGAGCTCATCCCCCTCTGCCACCCCCTTCCGCTCACCGACGTGGTCGTCCGCATCACGCCGGACCGGGGCGCCTCGGTGCTGCGGATCCGGGCGGAGGCCGCCACCACGGGTCCTACCGGGGTCGAGATGGAGGCGCTGACCGCGGTGAGCGTGGCCGCCCTGACGATCTACGACATGGTGAAGGGCGTCGAGAAGGGCGTCGAGATCCGGTCCGTCCGCCTGCTCGCGAAGAGCGGCGGCGCCTCCGGCGAGTGGCACCGGCCCGAGACAGCGGGCGAGTCGTCCGTTTCGCATTCCGCGCGACCCCGGGCCGTGCGCGGACCCTCCCGGAGCGGCGTCCGCCACACGCCCAAGAAGGGTCCCGCATGACGAACGTGGTGACGCCACGCACCGCGTACGTCCTCACCGTTTCCGACCGCGGGGCCGCCGGTGACCGGGTGGACACCTCGGGGGCGGCGGTCGCGGAGCGGCTGGCTGGCCTCGGATTCGCCGTGGAGCGGGGGATCGTGCCGGACGACCGGTCGGCCATCGAACAGGCGCTCGCGGGCGCGGCGCCCGAGCACGACCTCGTCGTCACGACGGGAGGGACGGGCCTCGGGCCCCGCGACGTCACGCCGCAGGCCACGCTCGCGGTGATCGACTACGAGGTGCCCGGCCTCGCCGAGGCGATGCGCGCCGCCGGCCGTGCCTCGACGCCGATGGCGAGCCTCTCCCGCGCCGTGTGCGGCGTCCGGGGCCACTGCCTCCTCGTCAACCTTCCCGGGAGCCCCAGGGGTGCCGTCGAATCGCTCGTCGCGATCGAGGCCGTCCTGGGGCACGCGCTCGACACGCTGGCCGGCCCCTTCGAGCACCCAGCCTGAGCGGGCGCGAGGGGCCTGACCCGCGAACGCGGCGTCAGGACAACGCGCTGGCCGAGCAGGTCGCCGTGGCCGTTCAGCCTGCACCTCCGTGGGCGCCGCGCAATGAGTCGGGGCCTCGCGGCCCGCAATCCGTGTGTACACTCGGCACCGCCGGCAGGGGCCGTGGCTCGTCCGGGCAGGGGAAGGGAGGCGCCGCATCCATGTGCACCGTGTTCGCGATGCCGGGCTGCCGCGTCGACGTGTCGGTGACCGGGCGCCGGTGGCATCGTGGGAATGATGCGTCGGCGACGGCCGGACCCGCCCCGGTGCTGAGTTCGTCGCGGTGAGCGACTCCGTCCAACAGGCAGTCGGGATCGCGTCGCTCCTCCTGTTCGTGGCGCTTGCCGCCGCCTTCTTCATCGTCCTGAGACGCGCAGCGCGGGTCGTCGCGGTCAACCGGGAGGACGAGGGGTTCCGGCGTGACGGTGCCGTCCTGACCGACCGGGCAGCCGTCTGCATCACCGAGACGAGCCGGCTGATCGACCGGGTTCGCCGGCACCAGGACCCACCGTCAACGCTCGGAGAGGCGCTGCCGCGGTGCGTCGCGAGCCTCGAACGCCTGCGCTCCGATGTCGATCGGTTGCAGGCGCCGGTGACCCTTGCGCCGCTTCGGGGCCTGATCGGCGAGGAGATCGACCGGGCTGTCCGGGCACTCGAGATGGCGGCGTATGGCTGCGACCTATCCGACGGAATGGGCGGTCGGGCGCGCGAGCTGGAGGGGCAGACGTCGATCAAGCGGGGCTACCTCAACCTCGTCCACGCGCGCGAGGCGCTCATGACCCTCGGCATCGACCTCCGCTCCGGGCGCGTGGATGCCCGTCGCTGGTTCACCGATCGTCCGCCGGCCACCTGAGCCGCGGTCCGGAGCGGCGTCCTCCGCGCGTCGGACCTCCGCGGGGATGCTCTCGACCGTCGGCATGGACACCCGACCGCCGGGAGCCCCGTATGTCGTGGTATCGTCAGGCTTACCCACAACATGTTGTGGTGCGAAGGATCGAGGAGGCTGGATGCGCTGTCCGTCGTGCGAGGAGCGGGACACCCGGGTCGTGGACTCGCGAGACCTCGAAGACGCGCTCACGATCCGGCGCCGCCGCGAATGCAACACCTGCAGCACCCGCTTCACAACGTACGAGCGGATCGAGGCCGCCCGCCTGGTGGTCCTCAAGAGCGAAGGGTCCCGCCAGGAGTTCGACCGCGACAAGCTCGCGGCGGGGCTGCGGAAATCCCTCACGCGCCGCCCGGTGCCCGACGGCGCCGCGGAACGTGCGGCCGAGGAGATCGAGACCGCCCTCCGGGCCACCGGCGTCGGCGAGGTCGAATCGTCCCGGATCGGGGAGCTCGCGATGGAGCGCCTGCGGGCGCTCGACCAGATCGCCTACATCCGCTTTGCCAGCGTCTACCAGTCGTTCGACGATCTCGCGACCCTCAAGCGGGAGGTGGACGCGCTCTACGCAGAGCGCGAACCGGATCCGGCGAGCCCTCGGGTGGCGAAGCGGACCGTCCGCGCCGCGGCCGGGAGCGTGCGGCCGTGAGCGTCCTCGCCGACCGTGACATCCGGGCCGAGCTCGAGGCCGGCCGCATCCGCATCGAGCCGTACGACCCCGCCGACCTCCAGCCGTCCTCGGTCGACCTCCACCTCGACCGCAGCTTCCGCGTCTTCCGCAACAACCGCTACGCCTTCATCGACCCGCGCGAGCCGCAGCCCGACCTGACGGAGTTGACCGAGGTCCGCGACGAGGAGGCGTTCATCCTGCATCCCGGCGAGTTCGTCCTCGGCCAGACGGTCGAGTGGGTCGAGCTGCCGAACGACCTCGTCGCGAGGCTCGAGGGGAAGGCCCTCGCCCTCGACACGCCGGTGCCGACGCCGGTGGGCTGGCGGACGATGGCCGACCTGGCGCCCGGCGACGATGTCTTCGACGAAACCGGTGCCCCGACGAAGGTGGTCGCGGCTACGCCACCGCTCCTGGGACGCCCGTGTCGCGAGATGGTCTTCTCCGACGGAACGCGGGTGGTGGCGGATGCCTCCCACCAGTGGTTGACGGTCGACAAGAAAGGGCGTCGTTACGGACGCAACCGGGCGGCCGTCCGGACGACCGACGAGATCGCCCGCACCCTGAGCGTCCGGGACGAATGCAACCACCACGTCCCCCTGGCCGACCCCGTGCAATATCCGCCTCGACTCGACTTGCCGATCGAGCCGTACACCCTCGGCGCATGGCTCGGCGACGGGACCTCGACGGCCGCCCACATCACCTGCTACGACGCCGAGATCCTGGCCCAGGTCAGCGGCGACGGATACGCAGTGCGGCAGCTTCAGTACGGCAACCACCTCTACCTGATCGGTGGCGAGGGGCACAGCAGGGACGCGGTGACCGGCCAGTACCGTCGCAACGGGTCGCTGTCGAGTCGCCTCCGTGACGCCGGGCTGCTCGGAAGAAAGCACGTTCCGCGTCCGTATCTCGAGGCCGGGATCGGCCAGCGCCTGGCCCTCCTCCAGGGCCTGATGGACACCGATGGGTTCGTCGATGACGTCGCCGGTCGCTGCGAGTTCACGAGCACGAAGGAGGAACTCGCCGATGCGGTCGTCGAGCTCGCCGCGGGCCTTGGGTTCCGGCCGGTGAAGTCAGTGGGTCGGGCGACGCTCTACGGCGTCGACTGTGGTCCGAAGTTCCGCGTGAAGTTCACGCCCGATCGTCCCGTCTTCCGCCTCGCCCGGAAGCTGATCCGCCAGAAGGCTGCCGACGCGCGGTTCCACCGGTTCCGGGCCATCGCCGACGTCCGCGAGGTCGCCTCGGTGCCAGTCCGGTGCATCCAGGTGGCGGCGACGAGTGGGCTCTTCCTCGTGTCGCGTTCCTTCATCCCCACTCACAACAGTTCCCTTGGCCGCCTCGGGCTCCTGATCCACTCGACCGCGGGGTATGTCGACCCCGGCTGGAAAGGGACCCTGACCCTGGAGCTGAGCAACGTGGCGAACCTGCCGATCGCCCTGTATGCGGGAATGCGGATCGGGCAGATCAGCTTCTTCGCGATGTCGAACCCCGTGGAGCGCCCCTACGGCACGTCCGGGCTCGGGTCGAAGTACCAGGGCCAGAGCCAGCCGACCGCGTCCGCCTTCCACCGCGACTTCGACGCCCGGCGGAAGCTGCCCCCGGGGCGCTGAGATGGCGATCAACGACGCGGTCCACTGGTCCGCCGATCTCGGCGGCGGGACGACGGTCGCCCTCGTCCAGGCGGGCACGTTCCGTTCCGATGCGGGGGCGATCTTCGGGCCGGCGCCGCGGGTGCTCTGGGCGACGCTCGTCGCCGACGAGCTCGACGAGCAGGATCGACTCCTCCAGGCCCTCAACTGCCTGTTGGTGGAGACCCCCGCGGGGCGCGTCCTCGTCGAAACAGGGATCGGGGAGCGGCTCGACGAGCGAGGACGGGCCTGGCGCGGCCTCGGCGGGGACCCGATCGTGCCGACCCTCGAGCGGGCCGGCTTCGCCCCGGGGTCGATCGACATCGTCGCGATGAGCCACCTCCACTATGACCACGCCGGTGGCCTCCTGCGGGCCGACGGGTCGCGCTCCTTCCCGCGGGCCCGGATTGTCGCCCAGCGGGCGGAGTGGGAGATCGCCCTCTCCGACAACCCCCGAATCGTCGCCTCGTACGACCAGCCGGAGCTGGGGCTCGTTCGCGCGTGGGGCGAGGACAGCGCCGCCGAGGGCGAGGTGGAGCTGCTCCCGGGCGTCTCGGTCGTCCCGACCGGCGGCCACACCGCCGGCCACCAGGCGATCCTCGTCCGTTCGCCGGGACGCACGCTTGCATTCCTCGGCGACATCGC
>JBBSAS010000034.1:0-10991 GCA_038252055.1 Candidatus Limnocylindrales bacterium | reverse complement strand
TCATGCCAGCGAGGCCGGCGTGCCGCGCCGCCGCGCGAGGACCAGCGAGCCGTCCTGCTCGACGATCACCTCGGGCGGCCGCGGTCGCCCGTTGTACGAGGAACGCATCGACGCAGCGTACGCCCCCGTGTCGGCGATGGCGACGAGGTCACCCCGCCGGAGCGGTGGCAGGAGGTGCTCGCCCAGCCGGTCCGTCGATTCGCAGATCGGCCCGTCCACGCGGGTCGGGTGCCCGGTGACACCGGGGCGGGGGATCCTGCCGAGCGAGGTGAGCGCGACGAGGGAATGGTCGGCGTCGTAGAGGGATGGCCGGATCAGCTCCGTCATGCCGGCATCGATGACCACGAGGCGTCGGACCCGGTCTTCTGTCCTCGATCCCTGCGGGACGACCGCGAGCGCATGGCTCCCAGCCCGCTCCGGTGGTGCCGCCAGGGGCGGAACGGTCCGTTCCCGCACGTGGAGGACCCGGGCCACGAGCCAACCCGACGCGGCGACCACGGCTCGCCCGGGCTCGACCGACATCCGGCGGGGGCGTCGATCCGCCGGAATCGCGGCCAGGAGCGCGGGCACCTCGGCGGCGAAGAGGGCGGGGGCGGGGGCGCGGCCCGGCCCACCCGGCTCGCCCGGCTCGCCCGGGTGCCACGGGGCCACGGGCATCCCGCCGCCCACGTCGAGCGTGTCGAAGTCGGGAAGTCCGCCCCGCATGAGCGCCAGGAGCGCGAGCGCACGCCGGACCGCGTCGCGCCAGGCATCGATCGCCCCGAGCTGCGACCCGACGTGGAGGTGGAGCCCGCGCCAGCGGAGCGGCCCGTCCGGACCGCCGCCCGCTTCGATGACCCACCCCACCTCGTCCGCGGTGAGCCCGAACTTCGAATCGCGGGCCCCGGTGGCGAGGCCGGCCAGCGTCTCGGGGTCCACCCCGGGGTTCAGGCGGATGAGGACGTCGGCGCGGAGCCGCGAGGCCGCCCGACGAGGGCTGCCGGCCGCGGCGCGCGCGTCAGCCGTCGTTCCGCGCGCGTCAGTCGCCGCGGCCGTATCGGCGTCCCGCTGCGCGGCGGCGTGCCCCTCCACGGCCCGGACCGCCCGGGCGAGCGCGGCCGCGTCGTCGGCCGACTCGAGCGAGATCCAGCGCAGCGGCTCGCCGCGGGCTGCGGCGCGGGCTGCAGCCCGAAGGTCCGCGTCGGTCTTCCCGATCCCCTCGAGCGTGATCGACCCGTTGGGGAGGCCGGCCCGCCGCGCCAGCGCCCACTCGCCCCGGGAGACGACGTTCGCGCCGAACCCGTGGACCGCGATCCGGGCCACGATCGCCGGCAGGTCGTTCGCCTTCAGCGAGTACGAGCGGAGCCACGGGTCGGGGAACGCGGCGCGGACCACTTCCGACGCCAGGTCCAGGGCCGCGCCGTCCGTGACGTAGAGCGGGGTTCCGTGCCGGCGGGCGGCCGCCCGCAGCGCGTCGGCGATCGGCGGCAGCCGGTCCTCGCCCGCGGGGCCATCGCCCCCGGGGCCGGCGCTCCTGTCTCGCCTCTGGGAAACGGCGAGGGGCGCCTGGCCGTGGAACGGACCGTCCGCACCGTCCATGCGTCAGTCCGGGATGACGAGCTGGGCCACCGCCGAGACGAGCCCGACCACGAGGGATCCGAGCGCCGCGGCGACGAGCGTCGCCTGGGTCAGGAGCTCGGGCGGGTAGTCGCCCACCGTGATCCTGCCGCCGAGCTCGTTGGAGATGTAGGCCGCCCCGAGGAAGAGGATCACGTTCACGATGAAGCCGGCGAGGCCCATCGTGAAGAGGTTGAACGGCAGGGTCAGCGCCCGGACGACTGACCCGATCAGGCCGTTCGCGACGCCGAAGACGACCGCCACCGTCCCGAACGTGATGAGATCGTCGGGCACGGTCGCGAACCCCGAGGACGGGATCTCGATCCCTGGGACATACCGGGCGGCGACCCAGAGCGCCACGGCGGTGGCGACGAACGTCGCGACGAATCCCTTCACGGTCAGTCCTCCCGGCTCGGTGTCCCTGGCGGCGATGCCTGCCCCGGGCGCATCGTCGTGTCGCGCCTGCTGCGCTCAGCGGTGGACGCGATCGATGATCCCATGCCTGTCACGTCCGGACCCGCTGCCCCACCACGGCCAGGGCGTCGCGGTAGAGCGTCGCGCCGTCCACGGAGCCCCCGGGCGCGGTGATCGCGGCAAGGTCCTCGACCAGCCGGCGCTCGAGCGCGGTCCCGGCGAGGTCGTCCACGAGGTGCGCGGCGCGGGCCGCGGAGCGGAGGATCTGGGCCGTCTCGGGTCGCGTCGGATCCTCCCAGTACCAGCCGCAGCTCGCGAACATCGCGAGGCGCCAGCGCTGCGCCTCCATGAGCGTCTCGACCGCACGTGCCCGATCTCCGATCGTCGCACCAGGTCCCGGCGTTCCACCGGCCGCGATCCGGGCCGCGAAGTCGGCCGGCGCCTCGAGCCCGAGGACCACCTCCACGTACGCGTCGCGCGCGGCCCACGCGTCGATTCCCTGCAGACGGGACTCTGTGACGGCGTCGACCGCGCCGGCGAGCCGCTCCAGGGCGGCCCGCAGCGGTTGCTTCCAGCGGGCATCGGCTGCGCATCCGCACTCGCCGCTCCAGCGGAGGACGCCGTGGTGGCAGCTCCACGAGGTGCGGTCGGCGATGCGGACGGCCGGCAGGTGCTCCGAGTCCTCCGCCTCGAGCGCGCGACCGAGCAGCACGACGTCGAAGTCACGATCGACCTCGGGGTCCACGAGGCGCCCGAGAAAGAGGTCCCGGAACGCCTGGTGATGACCATAGAGCTCGCCGTCGGTGGCGATGACGACGAGCGGAGCCCCGGCGTCGTGCGTCGCCTCCCCGTCGACGTGAAGCGGTTCCCGCGTCCGCGGCAGGACCCAGTCGCGGGCGAAGCGGTCCGCGTCAGCGGTGACGTCGGGCTGGAACGAGATCGCACTCGAGAGGTCGGTGTCGTAGAAGGCGACCACCAGGGAGCGACCGTCCCCGAGGTCCACCCGATGCGGGCTGCGCGTCTCCACCCAGCCGCCGGCCGCCTGCCACGGCGCGAGGACGGTCCAGCGGACGCCCTCCTCGGCAAGTGCGCGCAGGACCGCGGTGTCCGCGGCAGCCTCGGGCAGCCAGAACCCCGCCGCGGGATGGCCGAAGCGGACCGCGAAGTCGCGGAGCCCCCACCGGATCTCGGTCCGCCGGTCGCGCGCGGAGGCGAGCGGGAGGATCGCGTGGTGGAACCCCTGGGCCACGGCGTTCCCGCCGCCGTCACCGGCCGCGGCGATCCGCGCCAGCGTTCCCGGGTCCTCGGTTGCGAGGGCGGCGCTCAGCGTCGGCCCGACGTTGAACGAGATCCGCTCGAACGTCCCGTTCTCGGCGAGCGGCCGGTAGCACTCGGCGGCGATGCGGGCGCTCCACGACGGGTGGGGGGCGGCGGTCGGGTCGGGGCGCGCGGGGCCGCCGAACGGGTCGCGACGCTCGGGCTGGTAGAAGTGGGCGTGGACCGCGAGGCGCCCCCGGGTCATCGACGGGCCGAGCCGTCGACGCCGCCAGTCCCGTGGTCCGCGCCGGCAGTCCCGTGGCCGGCACCGGTGGCCGCCGGATCCGCGCCGCCGGCCGCCTGGTCCGCGCCACTGGCCGCCCGGTCCGCCCTGGGGGCTCCGCGGTCCTCGTCCGCCCTGTCGCGCGACGTGGTCACGCGGTGCTCGATGCGGACGTACGTGTGGGCGCCCGGGGCGAGCACGACGGGCCACGAGACGACGAGCGCCGAACCCTGGTAGACGCGCTCGAAGCCGGCCTCCGAGTTCGAGATCGTCTCGATCGGCGAGATCCAGGCGTCCGCCGCCGGTTCGAGGCGCGTCGCCACGTCGATCCCGACCCAGTCATTGCCCGACCGCAGCTCGGCGAGCCCGGCGTGGGTCGACGATCCGTCGTGCGCCGTCCGCACTCCGTTCACCAGGTAATAGGCGGCCGGGTTGCCGCCGCCGCCCAGGAGCATCATGGCCCACTCGACGGCCAGCGTGGCCGCGAGCGGCCGATTCCCGCGGTTCTCGACCCGCACCTCCATCGCCAGGGTCGGGCTGCGCCGGTCGCCCGCCGCCCGGACGGTCTTCACGACCCGGACGGGGATCTCCCCGTCGGACGTCCGGGCCACGCCGTTGCGGGCCAGGCGCACCCAGCCGCCACGGGCGCCACCCTCGACGTCGCCCCCGGTGGCCTCGACGACGAACGGCCCGGTGACGAAGTCGCCCATCTCGGTGCTCTCGCCCGCGGCGAACGCCGCGCCCGTCGTCCCGGGTGCGAGGAGTCGGACGAGCCCCGATCGTCGCTCGTAACCGTCGTACCGGAGCCGAGCCGCGAGCCCGGGCTCCTTCGTCGTGACCAGGTCGTGGATCGAGGCGACGCCGTCGCTGCGCTCGGCCGGGGCGCCGCCCCGCTCCTCGTGCGCGACGAGGGCCGCGTGGGCTGCCTCGGGCCGCCGCCGCATCACCGCGGCGAGCGCGTGACGGACGGCCCGGACGTCCCAGCCCCCGATCCCGCCGCCCTCGGACGGCTTCACGGCCACCACCTGGCCCTCGGTCGCGAGGAGCACCTCCGGAATGCCGTCGAGGTCGAGGTCCGCGATCCGGGCCCCGTCCACCGCGGCCCCTGCGGCGCGCGCCGCCCGGTCGGCGGCGTCCTCGGCGGCGATCAGGTGCTCGTAGGTCGCGAGGCGCATGTGGGCGATGTAGATGCCGCCGAAGAGGCCGTGCCAGTAGCAGTCGTTCGACTGGCCCTGGTAGAGGTGATCGAGGGCGGCCTCCTTCATCGGCCCCTCGGGCATCGCCGCGACGGCGTCCGAGGTCCGCAGCATCTGCTTGTGGAGGTCGTTGATCTCGCGGTACTTCACCTGGAAGTTTCGCCAGAAGCCGCCCCGCAGGTAGCGGTACTCGGGAGCCCCGTCGGCTTCGGCCCGGTGGAGGAGGTCGGCGAAGACACGACCCTCGTCCGCGGGCAGCGCCCATTCGCCCATCTCGGCGTACGACGCGGTCGGCAGGTAGACGCGGCCGATCGGCGGGTTGCGCGCCAGCCAGTCCGACGGCGTCACCGTCGTCAGCCAGCCGGCGTTCGCCTCGAGCGCTTCGAAGAAGCGATCGACCCACCGGGTCGCGCCCCAGCAGTGTTCCCACGTCGTGGGCCACGAGCCGAACTTCTCGCCGTCGTCGCCCATCGTCCCGAGCCGGTCGCCCTGTTCGGTCGCGTGGTCGCGGAGGTAGCCGATCACGTCCTCCACGGTGCCGAACGGGATCCGGTAGCGGAGGCCCTTCTCGGTCCCGAAGACGGTCAGCAGCCGTCCCTGGTCGTCCGTCGTGTACGGCCCCCAGTGGCGCTCGTCGGGGATCGCGGCGGCCCGGAAGTGGTTGTCGTCCACGATCGTCCAGTCGTAGCCGGCGGTCGCGAGCGCCGTCGGGAGATCTGGCTCCCAGACCCGCTCCGCGAGCCACGCCCCGCGCGGCCGGTGCCCGATGAGCCGCTCCAGCTCGTCGCCCATCCGGGCCAGCTGGCCGACCCGGTCCCGTTCCGGGAGCGAGGCGAGGACCGGCTCGTAGTGGCCGCCGCCGAGGACCTCGACCTGGCCTCGCTCGCTGAGCGCCCCGAGCCGCTCCAGGAACTCCGGGCGCTCCAGCCGGATCCAGTCGAGGAGCGGGCCGGTGTAGTGGAGCCCCAGCCGGACGCCGGGATGCCGCTCGATCGCCTCGAGCATCGGCCGGTAGGCCGTCTCGAAGACGTCGGCGATCACCCAGCCGAAGTTGCCGACCGGCTGGTGGTTGTGGAGGGCCAGGGCAAGCGAGATGCGGGGCGCCACGGGTTCGCTCAGCCGGCCTCGGTCACCACGCGCCGGCGCGGCTTCTCCGGGTCGGGCTCCACGCCGGCGGCCGGCAGGTAGAGGAGCTCGCTGTACTCGTGGAGCATCCGGGTCGTCGAGAAGCGCCAGATCGTCGTGGACATCGCCCGCCGCATCAGCTCCAGCCACAGCTTCGGGAGGCCATCCGCGTCGCGCTCGTAGTAGCGCGGCACGACCTCGTCCTCGAGGATCCGGTAGAGGTCGAGCGCGTCGGCCCAGTCCTGGGCACCTTCGTCGGGCGAGGTGACCCGGCCGCCGATCGCCCAGCCGTTGTCGCCGGTCCAGCCCTCGTCCCACCAGCCGTCGAGGACCGAGAGGTTCACGATCCCGTTCGCCGAGGCCTTCATGCCGGACGTCCCCGACGCCTCGAGGGGACGCCGCGGGTTGTTGAGCCAGACGTCCACGCCCCGGACCATGAGCTTGGCGATCCGCATGTTGTAATCCTCGAGGACGAAGACGCGGCCGCGCAGCTCCGGGGAGCGGCTGCGCTCGAAGATCGACTGGATCACCTGCTGGCCGGGCCGATCGGCGGGATGGGCCTTCCCGGCAAAGAGGAACTGGACGGGCCTCTCGGCGTCGTGGACGAGCCGGGCGAGCCGGTCGATGTCGCTGAAGATGAGCGACGCGCGCTTGTAGGTCGCGAAGCGGCGGGCGAACCCGATGGTGAGCGCCTCGGGATCGAGCGCCATCCCCACCTCGGTCAGGGTCGCCGGTGACTCGCCGTGGCGGGCCAGCTGGGCCACCAGGCGCTGGCGGGCGGCGATCGCGAGCTCGAGCTTCTGGCGGAGGTGGGCCTGCCAGAGCTCGCGGTCCGGGAGCCGACCGACGCGCTCCCAGAAGCGCTCGGCGTTCGACGTACCGTCGAGATCGTCGAGATCGGCGTCGAGGAAGCGCTCGAAGACCTCGCGCATCGGCCGGCCCACCCAGGTGGGGGTGTGGATGCCGTTCGTGATGCCCAGGATCGTCCGCTCGCCGATGAGGGTGGCCCAGGTCCCGTTGGCGGTCTCGGCGTGGAGCTTCGAGACGGCGTTCGCCCCGTTCGAGAGGCGCAGGCTGAAGGCGGTCATGTCGAACTGACCGGCATCGCCGTCGGTACCGAGTCCCAGCCGCAGGATCTCGTCCATCGGGACGCCCGAACCCGCGGGCGTGCCGTCCGCCGGCGTCGTGCCGTCCGCCGGCGCCGAGGCGTCGTTGATCCTGCTGTCGGGCTCGTCGGGAGCGCAGAACGGGCCGGCGACGCGCCGGACGAGGTCCGTGTCGAACCGCTCGTTGCCGGCGGAGACCGGCGTGTGGATCGTGAAGACGCTCGACCGCCGCACGGCTGCCCAGGCCTCCTCGAGCGGCGTTCCGCCGGCGACGAGCTCGCGGACGCGCTCGACGAGGAGGAACGCGGAGTGGCCCTCGTTGAGGTGCCAGGCCGCAGGCGCAATCCCGAGCGCGCGGAGGGCGCGCACGCCCCCCACGCCGAGGATGAGCTCCTGGTGGAGTCGCATCTCGCGACCGCGGACGTAGAGGATGTGGGTGATCGGCCGGTCGGCCGCCCGGTTGCGGGGGTGGTCCGTGTCGAGGAGGAGGACCGGCACGCGCCCCACCTGGAGCGCCCAGACGGCCGCCTGGATGGTCCGGCCGGGAAGCTCGACGGGAACGTCGAGGGGGTCACCGAGGCGGTCGAGGACGCGGCGGACGGGGAGGCGATCCAGGTCGAAATCGGGATAGGCGTGTTCCTGGTGGCCGTCGGCATCGATCGTCTGGCGGAAGTAGCCCTTGCGATAGAGGAGCCCGACGCCGACGAACGGCAGGGCCATGTCGCTCGCGCTCTTGACGTGGTCGCCGGCGAGGACGCCGAGGCCGCCCGAGTAGATCCCGAGCGACTCGTGGAACCCGTACTCGGCGCAGAAGTAGGCGATCGGGCCCTCGAGCTGCTGCCCGTGCGAGCGCTGGAACCAGTGGTCGGCGCCGTTCGCGAGGTAGTGGTCGAGCTCGGCCACGACGCTCTCGTACTCGGCGGTGAAGACTGGATCGTCGACGAGCGGCCGCCAGTCGATCGCGCCCTCGAGGACGGTGATCGGGTTGCGGTACCGGATCCAGGTGTTCGCGTCGATCCGCTGGAAGAGGAGCGACGCCCGCGGGTGCCACATCCACCAGAGGTTGTAGGCGAGGCGACGGAGCCCCTCGAACTGCGGGGGCAGCGGGAACGGCGCCCCGCTCGTGGTCGGGACGCAGACAGAGGGTTCCATAGGTCGCCGATGATACCCGCGGCCGGCTCCCGCGGTCGGGGCACCGCCCGCGCGCGGGGTGCCGGCGGGTGCGCCCCGGCTTGAGCCGTCGCTGATTTCGGGCGAGTACCATCGGGCGATGCGCGTCGTCTTCATCGCCGCCGAGTGCGAGCCGTGGGCCAAGACCGGGGGCCTCGGCGACGTCGTGGACGCCCTGGCCCGGGCGCTCGGCCACGTGCCCGGGGCGCTCGACGAGACGGTGGAGGTCTTCCTGCCCCGCTACCGGAGCATCGAGATACCCGCCGCCGCCACGACCGCGACGTTCCGCGTGCCCGACGGGCCGGCCGCGGGAGGGACGACCGAGGTTGACGTCCGCTCGCTCGACGCGGACGGCTACCGGCTCCGCCTCGTGGACCATCCGCCCGCCTTCGATCGGGACGGCTTCTACGGCGACGCCGCGGGCGACTTCCCGGACAACGCCCGGCGGTTCGCGCTCCTCGCCGCGACGGCGCTCGAGACGCGCCGTGCCGAGGGCCGGCCGATCGATGTCGTCGCCCTCCACGACTGGCACGCCTGCCCGGCCGTGCTCCTCCGCGACTTCGTCTGGGCCGGCGACCCGATCGTCGGCGGAGCCGCGATGACGCTGACGATCCACAACCTCGCCTACCACGGGTGGACGCCGGCCGACTGGGTGGGCCAGCTCGGCCTCGGGACCGCGGCGCCCGTCGACGACAGCGGCGGGATCGACCTCCTCCGGGCGGGGATCCGCCGGGTCGAGGCGGTCAACACGGTGAGCCCGACGTATGCCCGCGAGGTGCTCGAGCCCGGGATGGGCATCGGCCTCGACGGGGACCTGCGGGCGCGCCGCGACGCGTTCGGCGGGATCCTCAACGGCCTCGATCAGGGCCTCTGGGATCCCGCGACGGACGCTGCCATCGCGGCGCGCTACTCGGCTGTCGATCTCGCCGGCAAGGCGGCCTGCCGGGCCGACCTCTGCGCCCGGATCGGTTTCGACCCCGATGACCCGGCGCCCGTCCTCGGGATCATCGGGCGGCTCGACCCGCAGAAGGGATTCGACCTCGTGGCCGGCGCCGCCCCGGGGCTCCTCGCTTCCGGCGCCCGCATCGTCGCCCTCGGTACGGGCGACCCGGGGCTCGTGGCCGGGATGCGGATGTTCGCCCGCCGGTCGCCGCGCCGTCTCGCGATGATCGAGCGTTTCGACCGCGATCTGGCACGCCGAATCTACGCGGGCGCGGACCTCTTCCTCATGCCGTCGCGCTTCGAGCCGTGCGGGCAGGGCCAGATGATCGCGATGCGCTACGGGACGCCACCCGTGGCCCGGCGGACCGGCGGCCTCGCCGACACGATCGTGGACCTCGACCAGGACCCGGCCGCCGGAACCGGCTTCCTCTTCGACGACGCGACGCCGGCGGCGCTCCTCGCGGCCTGCGAGCGGGCCCTGGCGGTCCGGGCGGCGGCCGGCGTGTCCGCTGCCGGCGGGTCCGCTGCCGCCGCGTCCGTGCCCGCCGCGTCCGTGCCCGCTTCGTCCGCTGCCGCCGCGTCCGTGCCCGCTTCGTCGCC
Organism: Candidatus Limnocylindrales bacterium; assembly: GCA_038252055.1. Classification (GTDB taxonomy): domain Bacteria; phylum Chloroflexota; class Limnocylindria; order Limnocylindrales; family CSP1-4; genus CTSoil-043. Next base: position 1,302 of record JBBSAS010000034.1, on the reverse strand, counting down.
TTGGGATGCCCTCGTCCGGCGTGCGATGGCCGTGGACTGGGCGTGGGAGCGCTCCTCGGCCCCAGCCTACGTGTCCATGTACCGCCGCGCGATCGCGGCCCGCGCGATCGCGGCCCGCGCCGCAGCCTCGCCGCCTCGAGCTCGCCCGTAGGCTGGGCTGCTATCGGCGGGCGGCGACCACGACCGCGCCGACCGTGAAGCCCGATCCGTCCGGGGCGATCTCGAAGGCGTCGCGGGCGAGCGGTGAGGCCTCGCGGAGCATTCGCCGGACGGCGTCCGCGCGCCAGGGAAGTGGTGCGGTCCGGCCCAGCCAGTCCTCCGTGTCGTGGCGGAACGTCCACGCGCGGGCCACGTCGCCCGTGAGCCCGGCGGCCCCGAGCACGGCCCGCCAGTCCGCGAGCGCAAGCGTCCGGGCGTGGGTGGGGTCGCGCAGGATCTCGACGGCGTTGAGGAATGTGTCGAGCCGGGCGTCGTCCGGGGCGACGAGGTCGATCAGCACCATCCGACCGCCAGGGCGCAGCACGCGGGCCACCTCGCGGAGCGCGCCGGCGACGTCAGGCCAGTGGTGGATCGAGAAGCGGCTGATGGCCACGTCGAACGACGCCTCGGGGAAGGGCAGCGCGTCGGCCGTGGCGACCACGAGCTCGATGTTCCCGATCCCGCGCTCGGTGGCCAGGCGGCCCGCGACGGCCAGCATCTCCGGCGTCGGGTCGATCGCGACGACCTGCGCGACGTGCGGGGCGAGCGCCAGGGAGGCGTGACCGGCACCGGCGCCGAGGTCGATGGCGCGGTCCGTCGGCGCCGGGGAGGCCGCCTCCACCATCCAGGCGAGGTCGGGCCCTGAGGCGTGCGACCAGCCAGTGCCGTAGTGCTCGGCGACCGCAGCCCACTGGGCGCGAAGCGGGTCGTGGGTCATGGGAGGTCCGCTGCGGCCGGAACCGGGGCCGCGCCGGGAGCAGGGCGCTGACGGGTCGGGACCGGCCACAGTGCCGGTGGCGTCGGCGGTCCGGGGACGACCGGCGCGCCCAGGGCGTCGAGGAGCCGGGCAGTGGCCACGGCCACCTCGTCGATCGCCGCTTCGAACGCGGCGGCGTCGTGCGCTGCAGGACGGCGGGTCCCGGCGATCTTGCGGACATACTGGCGCGCGGCGTCCTGCGCGTCGCCCGTGGTGGCGGGGGGCGCGGCACGGCCGCGCAGGGGACGGATGCTTCGGCACATGCGTGCAAGAGTAGCCCGGTCGGCCCCGGAGTCGCCCGGCAGGTCGCCCGGGCTGGCCTGCACGGGTCATCCGGCACTCGCCGC
>JBBSAS010000033.1:0-11053 GCA_038252055.1 Candidatus Limnocylindrales bacterium | reverse complement strand
GGGCGTGGCGGCCGGGTAGATCCCGGTCTGGCGGCCGGCGATCGCGACGCTGCCGGCGGGGACGAGCGGTCGCGGCGTGGCCCGACGGGGGAGGGCCAGCGTGGCCGGGAGGATGCCGAGATAGGGGAAGCCGGGCGTGAACCCGACGACGAAGACCGTGTAGTGCGTCCCGCTGTGCAGGCGTACCACGTCGTCCTCGGTGAGGCCGGTGCGCTCGGCGACTTCGGCAAGGTCGGGTCCCTCGGCGCCGCCGTAGCGGACGGGGAGGGTGACCGTCCGTGCCGCAGCGTTGGGGGCCGTGCCCACGGAGGCCCGGAGCGCCTCGTCGACGACCGCTCGAACGTCCTGTTCGCGAATCTCGAGCGGCCGGAACGGCACGAGGAGGCTGGCGTACCCCGGGACAGTCGCCTCGAGACCCGGCACAGCGCCGCGCCGCCCGTCGAGGGCGGCGGCGAGGCGGTGGACCCGCGCGTTGACGGTGGCGTCGAGCTCATCGCCGAGGACGACGAGCAAGGCGGCCTCCCCGACGCGTTCGATCCGGGCCGGGTGGCCCGGGCGGACACCCGCGTCGCCGTCGGCCGCGGCGTCCGGCGCACCCTCAGGCATCGGGGCGCCGGATCGCGATCCCGCCGCCGAGCAGCGCTGCCCGGACGGCGGTCGCAATCGCCACCGCGCCTGGGCTGTCGCCGTGGATGCAGAGCGTTTCCGCGGCCAGCGGACGGCTCGAGCCATCGGTCGTGGTCACGCGGCCGCTGCGGGCAATCTCCAGCGCCTGCGCCGCTGCGTCGCCCGGATCCGCGTGGACCGCGCCGGGGAGGCGTCGCGAGCGAAGTGCCCCATCGGGCTCGTAGGCGCGATCGGCGAACCCTTCGCGGAGGCAGGAGAGGCCGGCGGCGGCGCCCGCGTCGAGGAGCGCCGAGCCAGGCGGCCCCACGAGCCGGATGTGCGCGTCGAGGGAGGCAATCGCCCGCGCGATCGGCGCTGCGACTGCCGGGTCGAGGGCAGCGCGGTTGTAGAGGGCGCCGTGCGGCTTCACGTGGGTCAGCGTCCCTCCCTCCGCACGAACAATCCCGTCCACCGCGGCGACCTGGTAGAGGACGGCCGCCTCCAGCTCCTCCTCCGCCAGGTCCATCGCCCGGCGCCCGAAGCCGACGAGATCGGGGTACCCCGGGTGCGCGCCGATGGCCGCCCCGCAGGCGAGGGCCAGCCGGACGGTCCGGCGGATCGTGACGGGGTCACCGGCATGGAAGCCGCAGGCAACGTTGACCGACGTCACCAGCGGGATGAGCGTTTCGTCGGACCCCATGTTCCACGGCCCCACGCTCTCGCCGACGTCCGCGTTGAGGTCGATCCGGCTCTCCATGTGCACCCCGATCGTACGGCGCCGGACGGGCACGCGCTGGAGTCCCGGCCGGGCGCGCGCGGCGGCGAGCGCCGGCGGCGAGCCGGGCGGCAAAATCCGGATTGACCCGGCCGAGGGGCGGGTGTAGGTTCCGGCCAGATGCTCGCGTTCGCATCGCCGTCGGCGGCGTGGTGATCGGCAGGGAGACGCCGGACCCTCGACGTGTTGATCGGTGCGTCGCGCAGCCCATGAACGGAGGGATCGCATGTCACGGAGGTTCGCCGGCATCCTGATGACCGGTGCTCTTCTCGTCGCCCTGGTACCCGGGACGACGACCGCAGTGGATCCGCCGAAACGTCCCGTCGGGCCGGTCCCGGAGAGCGTGAAGGCCCTCAAGCTCGCGGAGCCCGTCACCCTCAGCGGCGCCGCGGCGGCCAAGCTGAACCCGACCCTCCGTCGCGCGAGCGGGCCCCAGCAGGTCATCGTCCGCCTCTCGGCGCCGGCGGCGATCGAGCGCGTGGACGAGAGCGCCGCGACGCAGCGGATGACCCTCGAGAAGGCCCGGGCCCAGCAGGCTGGGATCATCGCCGAGGCGAAACGCCTCGATCCGAAGGTGACGGTGCTCGGACGCACCGGCAAGGCCTCCAACGTCGTCATGCTCGAGGCCGACGCGGAGAGCCTCGCGAAGCTCGCCGCCAACCCGGCGGTCGTCGCGATCGTCCCGGTCAAGGACTACACCCTTGACCTCTCGCAGACGGTTCCCTACGTCGGCGCTGCCGCGGTCCAGCGGTACGGCTTCAAGGGGAAGGGCGTCGACGTCGCGATCCTCGACAGCGGCATCGACTACACCCACGTCGCCTTCGGGGGCAAGGGGACCGAGGCTGCCTACCTCGCAGCCTACGGCTCGGGTCTCGAGGACGAGAAGAACGCCACCCTCGACGGCCTCTTCCCGACCGCGCGGGTCAAGGGCGGCTACGACTTCGTCGGCGAGGCCTGGCCGAACGGCGATCTCGCTCCCGATCCCGATCCGATCGACTCGCCGGATTCCGGCACCGATCTCGGCGTCGCCTGGGGCACGGACGGTGGCCACGGGACGCATGTCGCGGACATCATCGGCGGCTCGAAGGGTATGGCCCCCCAGGCCAACCTCTACGCGGTGAAGGTCTGCTCGTCGGTCTCGACCTCGTGCAGCGGCGTCGCCCTCATGCAGGCGATCGACTGGGCGATGGACCCGAACGGGGACGGCTACCTCACCGACCACGTCGACATCGTCAATATGTCGCTCGGGAGCGACTACGGCACGGTCTACGACGACGACCTCTCGCTCGCCGTCGAGCGCGCCAACCACTACGCCGGGATCCTCACCGTGGCCGCGTCCGGCAACGGCGCGAACAAGCCGTACATCTCTGGTACTCCCGCGGCGGCGCCGAGCGCGCTCTCCGTGGCCCAGACGCAGGTCCCGAGCGCCTACACGTATCCGCTCGTCATCAGCGCCCCGGCGGCGATCGCGAAGACGTACCCGAACACCGAGACCGTGGACTGGGCGCCCCTGGGCTCCGGCTTCAGCGGTGACGTCGTCTTCGTCGGTCGCGGATGCCCGGCCGGCTCGATCGACGGGGAGCCGGACGAGGATCCGTACCTGGCAGATCCCACGGGCAAGGTCGCCCTCATCGACCGCGGCGCCTGTTCGATCAGCCTGAAGGTGGACCGGGCCGCGAAGGCCGGCGCGACGGCCGTGCTCCTCGGCCTCGTCACCCCGGGCGACCCGGTGAGCTTCTCGTACGGCGGCGGCGACACGTTCGTCCCGACCCTCATCATCCAGCAATCGCTCGCGACCGACATCAAAGACCAGCTCGAGATCCCGGAAACCGTCACCGCCAGCGTCTCGAGTGCCGTCAAGATCCGGCTCCTCGGGAGCATGGCCGGCTCCTCGTCACGGGGGCCGTCTTCGGCCAACAAGATCAAGCCGGAGATCGGCGCCCCCGGCGCCTCCGTCTCCGCCGTGAGCGGCAGCGGGACCGGGACGCAGGCGTTCGGCGGCACCTCCGGCGCCACGCCGATGGTCACCGGCGCCGCGGCCCTCCTGAAGAGCGCATTCCCGACCCGGAGTGCGAAGGAGATCAAGGCCGTCCTCATGAACACGGCGGAGACCACCGTCTACACGAACCCGGCGCTCGCGCCGGGCGTGCTTGCCCCGATCACCCGGATCGGCGGCGGTGAGCTCCGCGTGGCGCGGGCCCTCACGTCGCCGATCGCCGTCTGGGACTCCGCGAACCAGAGCGCCGCCGTCTCGTTCGGCTTCGTCGACGGGACCCAGAAGGTCACGATCTCGCGGACGCTCACGATCCGCAACTACGCTCGACGCACGCTCACGTACAAGATCAAGCCGGTCTTCCGCTACGCGAACGACCAGGCGAACGGGGCGGTGAAGATCACCGCGCCGACGAGCATCCGGATCCGGGGTCGCAGCACCCGCTGGATCAAGGTCACCGCCACGATCGACCCGTCGAAGCTGCGCGACTGGTCGCTCGACGGCGGCCCGAACGGCACGAATCCCGCGCCGCTCGACCTCCTCGAGTACGACGGCTACATCAACTTCGACCGGACCAGCACCCGCGCCGACGACGCGGATCCCGTCCACGTCGCCTGGCAGGTCCTGCCGCGCAAGTCCGGCGATGTCCGGGTCCCGGGCGGGACATCGATCGAGGCCGACAGCACCGTGGCCCTCCAGAACGTCGGCCTCGGCACCGCCGCGATCGACGTCTACTCGCTCGTCGGCACGAGCCCCGACAAGCCGGCCTCGCGGCCGGGGATGAACAGCCCCGTCATCGATCTCAAGGCGGTCGGTGTCCAGACGATCCCGGTGGGTGCGGACTTCTGTGGCCCAGCCGACTCGTTCGTCTATCGCGTTGCGCTCTCAACGTGGGAGCGCCAGACAACCGCGATCGTCCCCGGCGAGATCGACGTGGACCTCGACGTGGACCACGACGGGACACCGGACTTCAACGTCTTCTCGGCTCCCGCGTCCGCGCCCGACCTGGGTGACGGGCGGGCGCTGACCTACGTGTACGACTACGCCGCGAAGACGCTCGATGCGTGGTTCTTCACGGACCACGGCACGAACGACTCGAATACGATCCTCACGTTCTGCGGTGACCAGCTCGGCCTGGACGCGTCGAACTTCGGCGATCCGTGGACGATGGACGTGACCGCCTACGACTGGTACTACCGTGACTACGCGGTCACGGACCAGATCAGCGGCATCGAGGTCGCGCCCTATGCGGAGCACTACTACGGGGAGATCAACACGGGCGATGGCGACATCCCGCGGCTCAGCAGCCGGGGACTTGATGTCTACGACATGGCCCCGACCACCCCGTACCCGGTGAACGTGTCGGAGACGGGCCTCCTGCTCGTGACGAACGCCGATCGCGGTGACTACCGCGGAGGCGCTCCGAAGGGTCGCGAGGCGATCGCCCTCACCATCATGCGCTGACGCTTCCGCGACACGCGGGCGAAGGCCGGGGCGGCTGCCCCGGCCTTCGCGGTTCTCTGGGCCCGGCCCGTTTCGCGGCCCCCCCCGGGCCGGTCCATCGTCATGGGGCGCGCCAGCCCCCGCGCTGCTGTCACCGACGGGGTGTCGCCGCGCCCCATCTCGCCCGGGACCGCCCCGAGATCACCCCGGGCGTCGTACAGTCTCCCCGGAGGTGGCTCGATGACCGATCGACGCGCGCAGCTCCGGGAGCGGCTCGGACGCGTGGGAGTCTGGAGCTTCGCCCTGCAGGGGCATTCGGCGGCCACGGAGCGGGCCGCAATCGCGGCGTACGAGGAGCTCGGCTACGGCTCCGCCTGGTTCCCCGAGAGCATCGCCAGCAAGGAGGCGTTCGCCCACGCGGCGATCCTCCTCGGCGCAAGCTCCCGGATCGTCGTGGCGACCGGGATCGCGAACATCTACGCGCGCGACCCGATGGCGATGATCAACGGCGCCCGGACCCTCGCGGAGGCCTACCCGGGCCGCTTCATCCTCGGCATCGGGGTGAGCCATGCCCCGTCCGTCGCCACCCGCGGCAGCGTCTACGGGAAGCCGATCGAGCGGATGACCGCCTATCTCGACGCGATGGACGCGGCTGCCTACGCCTCGCCGGCGCCGGCCGAGCCGGTCCCGGTCGTCCTCGCTGCGCTCGGGCCGCGGATGCTCGAGCTCGCGGCGGCGCGAACCGACGGCGCGCACCCCTACTTCGTCCCTGTCGAGCACACCGCGATGGCCCGAGCCCGGCTGGGCCAAGGGCCGCTCCTGGCCGTCGAGCAGGCGGCGGTCCTCGACACCGACGCGGCGCGCGCCCGGGAGACGGCACGCGCCTTCGCCGCCCGGTACCTTGCCACCGAGAACTACGCGAACAACCTGCGCCGCCTCGGCTGGGCCGACGCCGAGATCACCGGCGGGGGAAGCGATCGCCTGATCGACGCGATCGTCGTCCAGGGCGACGCCGGGTCGATTGTCGCGCGCGTCTGCTCCCATCTCGCCGCCGGCGCCGACCACGTCGCCGTCCAGCTCCGGGCTTCCGATCCGAACGACCTCTGTCTGGCCGGGTTCCGAGAGGTGCGCGACGCGCTCGCGGACCTCCTCCCCGGCGGTCTCGCGGCTCGGCCCGGTGATGAGTCCGCCGCGGCCGGTGGTTGAGAGGGCGGCGCCGCCCGAGGAGCCCGCGGATGCGCCCGCGAGTGTGCTCGGGGAGGCCCCTGCTACCGGGTATGCCCTCCTCGACGCGGGCGGCGGGCGCCGCCTCGAGCAGTTCGGGCCACACGTCGTGGACCGCCCGGCCCCGTCGTCCGCGGGCATCGCGCGGGCCGACCCGGAGGCATGGATCTTGGCGACCGCCCGGTTCGAACGCGGTGACGCGGGCAGCCCGGGCGGATGGTTCCCGCCGGGCGCGCTGCCCGAATCGTGGCCCGTCGCCGTCGAGGGCGCCGTGCTCGAGTTGCGGCCGACGCCGGCGGGCCAGGTGGGGATCTTCCCGGAGCACCTCTCGGTCGCCCGCTGGGCGGGGGCGCAGGCCCGGGCCGCCGCGGAGACGCTCGGCCGACCGCCCGACGTCCTGAACCTGTTCGCGTACACCGGGCTCGCGACGATCATCGTCTCCGCGGCCGGCGCGCGCGTCGTGCACGTGGATGCGTCCCGCCCCGCCGTCGCCTGGGCGCGGCGCAACGCCGAGATGTCCGGCGCGGGCGCGCGCCCGATCCGCTGGCTCGTGGAGGACGCCGCGCGGTTCGTCGCGCGCGAGGGTCGCCGCGGGCACCGCTACGACGGCGTCCTTCTCGACCCGCCCACGTGGGGCCACGGGCCGGGAGGCCAGGCATGGCGCCTCGAGGATGACCTCCCCGAGCTCCTGGCCGGGATCCGCGCGATCCTGTCCTCGGAGGCCTCCTTCCTGGCCTGCACCGCCCACGCAACGGACCTCTCCGCCGCGTCGCTCGGGCAGATCGTCGGGGGCGCGCTGGGGCGGTCCGGCATGGTACTGAGGTCTCGGGACCTCGCCCTCGCGGCGCGGAGCGGTGCGCGCCTGGAGACCGGCTGCGCCGTGCTCGCGACCGGGGACGGTCTTCGCGTTCGGTCGCGTCCCCCGGCCGAGGGAGCGGGCGCGTGACGAGCCACGACGAGATGATCACGAGCGCCGCCAACCCGCGGATCCGGGCGGCCCTGGAGCTCCGCGAGCGGCGCGGCCGCGACCGCACCGGCCGCCTGGTGATCGACGGGACGCGCGAGGTGGCGCGGGCGCTCGAGGGCGGCCTCACCGTGGTCGAGGCGTTCGTGGACGCCGGGGCGCCCCGCGACGACGAAGCGGCGAGGGTCGCCGACCGACTGTCGGGCCTCGGCGTCGCCATCGTCCGGGTGGACGGCGCGGCGCGGCGGCGGCTCGCCTACGGCGACCGGGCGAGCGGGATCGTCGCCGTCGCGCTGGCGCCCACGACAGCCCTGGGCGGGGTCGAGGCGGTCGTCGCGGCAACCCGAGCGCCGCTCGTCGTCGTCGTCGAGGATCCCGAGAAGCCCGGGAACCTCGGGGCGATCGCCCGCAGCGCAGACGGGGCCGGGGCCACGGCGCTCGTGGTCGCGGTGAACCGCGGCCCGGCGGCCGATCCCTGGCACGCGAACGCGATCCGCTCGAGCCTCGGGACGATCTTCGTGCTCCCGATCGCGGTTGCTCCGAGCGGGGAGGTCCTCGCCTGGTTGCGGGCTGCCGGGCTCCGGATCGTCGCGGCCCGCGTCCAGGCTACCGTGCGGTACGACGCGGTGGACCTGCGGAGCGGCACGGCGATCGCCGTCGGGAGCGAAGCCGACGGCCTGGGGTCCGCGTGGCTCGCCCTGGATGTGACGGGCGTCTGCCTCCCGATGCGCGGCCGCGCCGACTCGCTCAACGTCTCAGCGGCTGCGGCGGTGCTCCTCTACGAGGCCCGCCGCCAGCGCGACGCGGACACCGAGCCGCCGTCGCGCTGAGGCCCGCCGGGGCCTGCGGCCAGACGGCCTCGAGCGAGGCCCGACCTATACTCGCGCCATGATCCGCATGCGCCGCGCGAACCCCTCGGCCGCCCGTGGACGAGGGCTCCTCGCCCTCGTCGGGGCAGCGATCCTTGCCGGGAGCACCCTGCTGGCTGCCCCGGGGGCCGCCGCCGAGCGGGGAGCCCGGGTCTTCATGAGCGAGCCGGCGACGCTCGACCCGGCGGCCGCCGGCGATGCGGCGAGCGCTGCCGTCATCGCCCAGCTCTTCGAGGGGCTGACCGCGACCGGCCCCGACCAGGCGCCCCGTCCCGCGCTCGCGGAGCGCTGGGAGCTCCGTGACGAGGGGCGGACGGTCGTCTTCAGCCTCCGCGACGGGTTGACCTTCTCCGACGGGACGCCCCTGCTCGCGGATGACGTGCGACGGAGCTGGCTCCGCCTCCTGGACCCGGCCGCCCCCTCGCCGCTCTCGTCGCTCCTCTTCGACGTCGAGGGCGCACGTGCGTACGCGGAAGGGCGGGGGAGTGCGGACGGCGTCGGCATCGCGGCCGACGGGAGGACCCTGGCGGTCCGCCTGACGCGGCCGGGCGGCGACTTCCCGTCGATCGCTGCGAGCCCGAGCCTCGCCGTGGTGCCCCCGGCGGTGGGAAGCGACCCCGCCGTCCTCCAGCCCGGTTCGCACTTCGTCGGGTCCGGTGCGTACACGCTTGCGGAATCGACGAAGGACGGGCTCCGGCTCCGGGCAAACGACCGCTACTGGGCGGGCGTCCCGGCGATCGCCGACGTCACCCTCGTCTCGGACCTCGGCGGACGGAGCCCGGTGGACGTCTTCTCCGCCGGCGAGCTCGACTGGACGCCGGTCGGCGCGTTCGACGCCTCCTGGATCGAGTACGACCCGACCCTGGGCCCCAGCCTGCGGCGGTGGGCCGACCTCGCCGTCACGTACTACGGCTTCGAGACCCGCCGGCCGCCCTTCGATGATGCCCGCGTCCGGCGGGCCTTCGCGACGGCCGTGAACTGGCAACGCATCGTGGAGCTCTCCGACGGCAGCGCGGCGCTGCCGGCCACCTCGATGGTCCCGCCCGGGATCCCCGGGCGGAGCGACCGCTCGTTCGTCCCGGCCTTCGATCCCGCTGCGGCACGCCGACTGCTCGTCGAGGCGGGCTACGCGGATCCGGCCGCCTTCCCGGCCGTGACGCTCGTCACCGCGGGTGCGGGCTACGACGAGGCGATCCTCGCCCAGCTGCGGGAGAACCTCGGCGTGACGGTCAACTTCGAGGCGCTCGACTTCGAGACGCTCTTCGGGCGGCTCGGAAGCACTGACTCGCCGGACATGTGGGCCCTCTCGTGGATCGCCGACTATCCCTCGCCGAACGACTTCCTCGGCATCCTCCTCGGCAGCGGCCAGCCGAACAACTACGGGGGCTGGTCGAACGCCGGGTTCGACGAGGCGATCGCGGCGGGATCCGCGACCACTGATCCCGCCGCTGCCCGAGCCGGTTACGACGCCGCGCAGGCGGTCCTCCGTGACGAGGTCCCGACGATCCCGGTGAGCTACGGCGTCTCGTCCGCGCTCGCCCGGGACGGGCTCCTCGGCGCCTCGCCGAGCGGGCTCGGGTTCCTCCGCCTGGCCGGCATGGCGTGGGCGCCGTGAGACGACTCTTCGGCGCCCTCGCGATCGCGGGGTTCCTCGTCGCGAGCCTCGCGGTCCCTGCGAGCGCCCGGTCGACGACGTTCGACCAGGCGTCGACGACGTTCGACCAGGCGTCGACAACGTTCGACCGGCCGACCGCAAGCGCCACGTTCGGGACCGAGGTCGTCTTCCGGCAGGCGTTCGAGAGCCCGGTGAACCTCGCCCGGGTCGAGATCCTGGTCGAGTACCCGGGCAGCATCGGCCCTCTCGTGACGGAAGTGGCCGGCCCGACGGAGATGGGTCGCCGCGAGCTCGACTACCACCGGACGGAGGCGGACGACGGGCACCTTGCCCCGAACACGCGGCTCACGGCCCGCTGGCGCCTCGTGCCGGCCGACCGCAGCCTGGCGCCGCAGGTGGGGCCCCCGGTGACGATCCTCTACGCGGACACCCGGTTCGCCTGGAAGACCCTCAAGGGCGATCTCGTCCGCCTCCACTGGTACGAGGGCTCGGATGCCTTCGGCCGCAGTGCCCTGGAGATCGGGGAGCGCGGGGTCCGCGAGGCGGCGAGCTTCCTCGGCGTCACCGAGTCCGAGCCGATCGACTTCTTCGTCTACGCGGACCAGGCCGCCTTCTACGACGCGCTGGGCCCCGGGACCCGGGAGAACGTCGGCGGCCAGGCCCAGGCCGATACCCGCACGATGTTCGCGCTCATCGGTCCGGGCGACGTCTCGAACCCTTGGGTCGGTGTCGTCATCCCCCACGAGCTGACCCACCTCGTCTTCGACACGGCGGTGAGGAACCCCTACAACTTCCCGCCCCGGTGGCTGAACGAGGGCGTGTCGATGTCCCTCTCCGAAGGCTACACGACCTCGGACCGCTCGACGGTGGAGGCGGCCGCGCGGAGCGGAGAGCTGATACCCCTCCGCGCACTCGGCGGCCAGTTCCCGACGACCCGGGACCGCTTCTATCTCGCCTACGCGGAGAGCATCTCGGCCGTCACGTTCCTCGTCCGCGAGAAGGGCGAGGACGCGCTCGTGCGCCTCGTGCGCAGCTACGCCGACGGGGTCACCGACGACGAGGCGTTCCGGGCGGCGACCGGCCTCGACCTGGCGGGCTTCGAGGAGGCGTGGCTGGCCGACCTCGGGGCCGATCCCCCGCAGCGGTTCGGACCCCAGGCCGCCCCGTCCGGTCCGGTTCCCGTCGGCTGGGACTCGGGCCCGTCCGCCAGCCCGGGAGCGCCAGCGGGTACGTCGCCCGTTCCGGCGGGCAGCGGGGATCCCGGGGTCGCGCCCGAGCCGGGCCCTGATGAGCCGACCTCGGCGACGCTCGTCCTGGCGGTCGGGGCGGTGGCCATCGTCCTGATCGCCGGCTCCCTGCTGCTCCGGCGACGGCGCGGCGACCCGCGAGAGCGCCCGGGATGAGCGGGCTCGTTGCCCGGTTGCGCGCGCTCGCCTCCTGGCAGGTTACCCTCTTCGGCGCCCTGGTCGCCCTCGGCTTCCTCGTCGCGGTGCAGGTCCGGGCCGAGGTCCCGCGGGTCCGCTACACGACCCAGGAACGGGCACCCCTCGTCGAAACGGTCCTC
>JBBSAS010000032.1:0-11267 GCA_038252055.1 Candidatus Limnocylindrales bacterium | reverse complement strand
CGGGCATCGGTTCGACCTCGCTGAGGGCGCCGTCGGCAGCGTCCTGGCGGCGGTCGGCACGGCGCTCCCGGAGACGATGATCCCGTTGATCGCGATCGTCTTCACCAGCTCCGCCGCTTCGGACGAGGTTGGGATCGGGGCCATCCTGGGAGCGCCGTTCATGCTCGCCACCCTCGCGATGTTCGTGACCGGAGTGGCCGTCCTCGCGTTCGCACGGCGGCGGCCGAGCGGTGCCACCGTGGCGGTGGACCTGGACCTCGTCGGCGGCGACGCCCGGGCCTTCCTCGGTGCCTACGCGATCGCGATCGGGGCGGCCTTCCTGCCATCGGCGCTGCGCCCCTTCTCGTGGCTCGTGGCCGTGGTCCTCCTCGCGCTCTATGCCCGGTACGTCCGCGCCCACCTCCGGGCCGAACGCCCGCCGGAGCTCGATGAGCCGGAGCCACTCCGGTTTCGGCGCCTCGACGTCCGGCGCAATGGCGACGTCGACGGCCCGGCGGCGCCCACGCCCGCGGACACGACGCCGCGGCTCTGGGTCGTGGTCGTCCAGCTGGCCCTCGCCCTCGGGTGCATCGTCGTCGGCGCAGCGTTCTTCGTGGACGCCGTGGAGCGGGTCGCCTCGTCGCTGGGGATCAACGGCACGCTCCTCGCGCTCGTGATCGCCCCGATCGCCACCGAGCTTCCCGAGAAGTTCAACAGCGTGATCTGGGTCCGCCAGGGGAAGGACAACCTGGCCCTCGGCAACATCACCGGGGCGATGGTCTTCCAGAGCGCGATCCCGCCGAGCATCGCCCTCGTCTTCGCACCGGGGGCGTGGTCGGTGGGCGAGGGTTCGTGGCTCGCGTTCCTCTCGGCCGGCATCGCGGTCGCCTCGCTCGTGACGATCGTCCTGCCGGCCGTGCGCCGGGGCCGCCTGACGGGGCGATGGCTCCTGGCCGGCGGGGTGTTCTACGTCGCCTACCTCGCCCTCGTCATCGCCGCCATCGCGGGTGGCCACTGACCGCGCATCCGACCGCCGCGTCGGGGCGCGAGCCCGGGTCTGAAACCCCCGCGGCGATATACTCGGGCTGTCCGGCGCGGGTGCGCCGACCCGTCCCGACGACGCAGAGGAGCCACCGGATGCTCACCCAGAACCCAGCCGACGAGGAGCTCGACCGCGCCGGGGACACGCCCGCTGACCCGGCCTCGCTGATCTGCCTCTTCGAGGGCCGCTACGTGCCCCTCGGCGAGGCGAACGTCAGCATCATGACTCACGCCTTCATGTACGGGACGGCCGTCTTCGAGGGGGTCCGCGCGTACTGGAACGCCGACCACGAGCAGCTCTACGCGCTCCGCATCCGGGAGCACATGGTCCGCATCCGGAACTCCGCGAAGGTGCTCCTCATGGAGGGGCTGCCGTCGGTGGACGACCTCGTCGCGGAGGGCCTCGAAGTCCTGCGTCGGAACGGGTTCCGCGAGGACGCCTACCTCCGGCCGTCGTTCTACAAGAGCAGCAAAGCGATCGGCGTTCGCCTCCACGGCCTCGAGCACCGCTACTACATGCTCGCCCAGCCCTTCGGCGACTATGTCGACACGACGGTCGGCGTGCGGGTGGCCACGGTCTCGTGGCGGCGGACGAGCGACACCGCGATGCCGTCCCGGGCAAAGATCGTCGGGAGCTACGTCAACCCGGCGTTCAGCAAGTCCGAGGCGATGCTCAACGGGTACGACGAGGCGCTCGTCCTGACCCAGGATGGCCACGTCTCGGAGGGCTCCGCCGAGAACCTCTTCGTGGTCCGCGACGGCGTGCTCCTCACGCCCCCGGTCTCGGACGAGATCCTCGAGGGAATCACGCGGGCGGGGATCATCGAGATTGCGGACGAGCTCGGCATCCGTGTCGTCGAACGCTCGATCGACCGTTCCGAGGTCTACATCGCCGACGAGGCCTTCTTCTGCGGGACCGGGGCCCAGATCGGCCCGATCATCGAGGTGGACCATCGGCCGATCGGGTCCGGCGCGGTCGGGCCGATCACGGCGCGGATCAAGGACCGCTACTTCGACATCGTCCGCGGCAACGTCCCCGCCTATGGCCACTGGGTCACCCCGGTCTACGCGCGCTGAAGACGGCCGCAATCGGGCGGGATGGTCCCGCCGGTCGCGGGACCGGGGACGATGCCCGGCACCGGGCCGTCAGGGGCCGGTCGGAGCCTTGAGCTGCGGGGTGTCCGTCCCCTGGATGACGACGATGTCGGCTCGAGCCTTCGGGTCGGCGGCCGTCACGGCCGTGACCTTGAACAGCTTCTCGAGTCGCGCGACCGTCGTCGCGAACGTCGTCTCGGCCCCGTTGTAGGCCGTCACGATCGTCGTGGGGGCGACCGTGTCCGGACTCTGTCCCCGGGGCGCGGAGGCGGCGAAGCCCTCGTAGTCGAGGTAGGCGGCGAGCGCCGTGGCGCGCGCTCCCTGGCCGGTGCTGCTCACGACCCAGGTGACGGCTCCCTCCTCGGCAATCGCCTGCCGCTGAGCCTGCTCGCGCGGGTCGAAGTCGAAGGCGGTCCGGGCGGCCTGGCGGATCCGGGGGACGTTGGCCGCGAGGACGTAGATCCCGTTCACGTACCCCTCGGTGCCGTAGTAGGGAGGCGTGAAGACGAACGAGCGGATGTTGCCGATGTCGATCTGCTGGGCGAGCTCGATCAGCTGGGGGATCTTGCCGATCGGGAAGTCCGTCTTCACCGCACCCTTGAGCGCATTCACCAGCTTGTCGCGGACCTCCGGACGGGCGAGGGTGGCGAAGTCGATCTGCTGTCGCATCGACAGGATGACGCGCTGCTGGCGGGCGGCCCGGTCGAAGTCGGAAGAGCCGTGCCGCGACCGGGCGTAGATGAGGGCCTCGAGCCCGGTCATGTGCTGGACGCCGGTGGGGATGTAGACGCGGATCCGGCCCTTCGAGGTGGGATAGTCGTCGTCCACCACCGGGACCTGGACGTTGATCGTCACCCCTCCAAGGGCATCGACGACCGTCCGGAAGCCGCTGAAGTCGACCTCGACGAAGTACTGGATATCGAGGCCGTAGAGGTTGCCGAGCGTGGCCTTGAGGCCCTCGTATCCGCTCCGCTTTCCGCCGGGGAAGAGGTCGGGCCGGGCCTGGGCCTGGTTGTAGAGGGAATTGATCTTGCGGTCCCACGTCGGCCCGAAGACCGAGCGCGCCGCGGCGGTGGGGAGGGGGATCCCGGTCGTGTCACGGGGCAGGCTGAACATCGCGACCTGGCCGGTCTTCGGGTCGATGCTGGCCACGATGAGGGTGTCGGTGTTGAACGAGTGCTCACCGGGACGGCGGTCGGCGCCGATGAGCAGGATGTTGAGGCGCTTCTTCCCGTCCCAGGGCGGGAGCGTCGCGTCCGGGCCGGCGCTCGCGTTGGGGGGCGCGGTGACGACCGGGGCGTCGGTGGAGCCCGCGGCGGTGCCGGGGTCGCCGGAGCGAGACCCCCCGGGATCGGGCGAGTCCGTAGGCCCGGTCGCGTCCGGGTTGAAGACGTCGACGAGATTCAGGGCCTGGAGGTCGGCGACCGCCACGGCCGCGTGGGCCCCGCCCATGACGAGGACCACCCCGAGCAGGCCGGCGAGCGAGAGGGGCGCGAGGATGGCCCGCGATGGCCCGAGGCGGCCGTTGCCCTCGTCCCAGCGGTTCAGGAAGACGGTGACCCGGTAGGCATCCACGGCGGCAACCGCACGGTAGGCGAGCGCCACGACGTTCCCGACGAGGATCGCCACGAGGAAGCCGGGCTGGAGGGCCGTGCCGACCAGCTCGACCTGGTACGTGATCGCGACGCCGAGAGCGAGGGCGATGACGAGGAACGGCACGGCCGCGAAGGCGACGGCGCGGTACCAGGCGCCGGCGTACGCGTGGCCGAGGCCGGGGAAGAGGAGCGAGAGGAATGCGGCCGTGAACGCCGAGCGGGCGCGGCGCCGCGGTTCCTGCGGGCGGTTCATCGCGGGTAGGATAGGGGAACCTCCGGAAAGCGTGTCCGAGGTGCTGTGACGGCCGGTGGCGCCGTCGCGTGACGCCCGCCCCAGGTTCGCCGCCTGGTCCTCCAGCCGAGGCCCGATGTTCGACCCCGTCAGCAGCAAGCCCGACCTCGTTTCCCGGGAGCACGAGATCCTTGCCCTGTGGCGCGAGCGCGAGACGTTCGCCCGCCTCCGCGCCCAGAACGCCGGCCGGTCCCGCTGGAGCTTCCTCGACGGCCCGATCACGGCGAACAACCCGATGGGCGTCCATCACGCCTGGGGCCGGACCTACAAGGATGTCTTCCAGCGCTTCCACGCGATGCTCGGCGAGGACCAGCGCTGGCAGAACGGCTTCGACTGCCAGGGGCTGTGGGTCGAGGTCAACGTGGAGCGGGACCTCGGCTTCACCTCGAAGCGCGACATCGAGGAGCACGGGGTCGCGGCGTTCGTGAGCCTCTGCAAGCAGCGTGTCCTCACCTTCGCCGCCCGCCAGACGGAGCAGTCGATCCGCCTCGGCTACTGGATGGACTGGAACGACCCCGAGGAGCTGCGGCACCTCCGCGACCAGCTCGCGGCCCACCCGTCCCGGGTCCTGACCCTGGAGCGACCGGCGGGCCCCGTGACCGACAGCGTGGAGATGCTCGTCGGGCGGCTCGGCGGCCCGGATCTCGGCGGGTCGTACTTCACGTTCAGCAACGAGAACAACGACCTGATCTGGGGCTTCCTCGCCGAGTGCCACCGACGCGGCTGGCTCTACAAGGGCCACGACACGATGCCCTGGTGTGCGCGCTGCGGGACCGGCATCAGCCAGCACGAGATGACCGAGGGATACGCCGATCGGACCGACCCGGGCCTGACGGTCCGCTTCCCGCTCGTCGACCGTCCCGGCGAGTCGCTCCTCGCCTGGACGACGACGCCCTGGACGCTCACGAGCAACGTTGCCGCCGCCGTCGGGCCGGAGGTCCGATACGTCAAGGTCCGGCGCGGCGAGGAGCTGCTCTGGCTCGGGCGGGGAACGCTTGCCCAGGCCCTCGACGGGCCCGTCGAGGTGCTCGAGGAGCGACCCGGGAGCGACCTCGTCGGATGGCGCTACCAGGGTCCCTTCGACGACCTGCCGGCGGTGCGCGCGGCCTTCGCCGCCGGGGGCCCCGACGGACGGCCCTACGAGCACCGCGTCGTCGCCTGGGCCGAGGTCGGCGAGGACGAGGGGACCGGGATCGTCCACATCGCCCCCGGCTGCGGGGCCGAGGACTTCGCCCTCGGGCGCGAGCTCGGACTCCCGATGCTCGCTCCGCTCGACGAGAACGGTCTCTTCGGGGAGGGCTTCGGCCCGCTCGCCGGGCGCGACGTCCGCGACTCGGTGGAGCCCGTCGTGGAGCACCTCCGCCACCACGGCTTCTTCGAGCGCCTCGAGCCGTACACCCACCGCTACCCGCACTGCTGGCGCTGCCAGACGCCGCTCGTCTTCCGGCTCGTCGACGAGTGGTACATCAGCATGGGACCCGTCTACGACCGCCCGCGCGACGAGCTGACGGCTGCCGAGATCGACGCCAGCCTCCGCTACCAGATCATGGAGGTGGTGGACCAGATCCGCTGGATCCCCGCGTTCGGGTACGAGCGGGAGCTCGACTGGCTCCTGAACATGCACGACTGGATGATCAGCAAGAAGCGCTACTGGGGCCTGGCGCTCCCGATCTACGACTGTCCGGCCTGCGGGACGTTCGACGTGATCGGCGGCCGGGAGGAGCTGCGGGCGCGGGCGGTCGAGGGCTGGGACGCGTTCGAGGAGCATACGCCGCACCGGCCGCACGTGGACGCGGTGAAGGTCGCCTGCCCGGGCTGCGGCGCGCCGGTGAGCCGGATCCCGGACGTGGGCAACCCCTGGCTCGACGCGGGGATCGTGCCCTTCTCGACGATGCACTACCGGGAGGACCCGGCCTTCTGGGCCGACTGGTTCCCCGCCGACTTCATCACCGAGAGCTTCCCCGGCCAGTTCCGCAACTGGTTCTACTCGATGCTCGCGATGAGCACCGTCCTCCGGCGGGAGGTGCCGTTTCGGACGATCTTCGGCTACGCCACGCTCATCGGCGAGGACGGCCGCCCGATGCACAAGAGCTGGGGCAACGCGATCGAGTTCGACGAGGCCGCGGAGCGGATGGGCGTCGACGTGATGCGCTGGATGTACGCGAACGCCCGGCCGGAGGACAACATCCTCTTCGGCTGGCATGCCGCGGACGAGGCGCGCCGCGAGCTGCTCGTCCTCTGGAACGTCTATGCCTTCTTCGTCACCTATGCCCGCCTCGCGGGCTGGTCGCCGGCCGACCCGGCACCGGCCCCGGCCGCCCGGGCGCCGATGGACCGCTGGATCCTTTCCCGCCTCGGCGGTCTCGCCGCCGCGGCCGAAGCGCGTCTTGCGGACTACGACCTCCACGGTGCCGCGGCCGCCGTCTCGCGGTTCATCACGGACCTCTCGACCTGGTATCTCCGTCTCAGCCGGCGGCGTTTCTCGCACCGGGGTGACGAGGGAGACCGCGCCGCGGCGTTCGCGACGCTCCACGCGGTCCTCGTCGGGCTGGCGAGGATCGTCGCCCCGGTGCTGCCGTTCTTTGCGGAGGATCTCTGGCAAAACCTCGTCGTCCGCGGCGGCGTCGCCGCGCCGGACAGCGTCCACCTCTCGGCGTGGCCCTCCCCGGAGCTCGTGGACCTGCGCGACCCGGCGCTCGACGACGCGATGGAGACGGCTCGTCGCGCGGCCGAGCTCGTGCGGACGCTCCGTGGCCAGGCCGGGATCCGGGTGCGGCAGCCGCTGGCCCGGCTCTGGATCGCGCTGCCCGAAGCGTCCGGGGCCGCGGTCGACGCGCTCCTGGCCCTCGTGTCGCGCGAGGTCAACGTTCGCGAGGTGATCCGGATCGACGACGAATCGGACCTCGTCGAGCGACGCGTGAAGCCGCTCCTGCCGAAGATCGGCCGGCGGCTCGGACCGGCGATCCCGGCCGTCATGGCGGCCGCGCGGGCCGGCCGCTTCGAGGTCCGGGCCGACGGGTCGGTCGCGCTCGCCGGCGTCGTCCTCGCCGCGGACGAGGTCGAGATCCTCGCGAGCCCCCGGCCCGGGACCGCCGTCGCGCACGACGAGGGGCTGGTGGTGATCATCGACACCGAGATCACGGACGAGCTGCGGGCCGAGGGTGACGCTCGGGAGGTCCAGCGGGCAGTCCAGGATCTCCGCCGGGAGGCGGGGCTCGAGCTCGACGACCGGATCGCGCTGGTCGTCGCGCTCGACGGCGGCGACGCTGCCGGCCTCCGGCCGCACCTCGAGGCACTCGCCGTAGAGACCCTGGCGAGCACGGTGATCGTCGGCCCGGCCCCGGCGGGCTGGAGGAGTGCGACCGTGGCGCTCGCGTCGGGGACCGTCGGGATCGCCCTGCGCCGCGACGAGGGCAGCCCTCGGTGAGCGAGGCCGACGGCGTGCCGGCCAAACGACCCGGCGCCGTGGCCGGCTCCGGCGTGGCGCGCCACTGGCTCGTCTTCGGCGCCCTTGCCCTCGGCGTGATCGCCGCCGATCAGGTGGCCAAGGCGGTCGTCGTGGCGCGCTCGCCGTTCGGGGAGCCGGTCGAGGTCCTCGGCGAATGGCTCCGGATCTGGTACGTCCACAACAACGGGGCGCTCTTCGGCCTCTTTCGCGACCAGGCGCTCCTGTTCGCGGCCCTGAGCCTCGGCGTCATGGTGCTCATCACCTGGTACCACGGGAAGGCCATCGGCACGAACGGCTGGCTCGCCACGATCGCCCTCGGCCTCCTCCTCGGCGGCGCCGTCGGCAACTTCATCGACCGGATCCGGCTCGGGTACGTCGTGGACTTCGTGGACATGGGGATCCCCGGCGGCTGGCGGTTCTACACGTGGAACGTCGCCGACGCCGCGATCAGCGTCTCGATCTGTCTCCTCCTGCTCATGGCGATCCTGCCTCGCGGCTCCGACGAGGACGCCGAGCGATGACCGAGGTGCGGGTCGTGGTCCCGCCCGGTGCGGCGGGGCGGGCCGACCGCTTTGCCGCCGACCTCTCGGGCCTCTCCCGGAGCCGGGTCCAGCGCCTGATGGCCGAAGGTCGCGTGACGGCCGACGGGACGCCGGTCAAGGCGAACACGGTCGTGCCACCCGGGGCGGTCATCGTCATCGAGGTGCCGCCGCTCGAGCAGGCCACCATCGAGCCCGAGGAGATCCCGCTCGACGTCGTCTACGAGGACGCCGGGGTCCTCGTCGTCGCCAAGCCTGCCGGCCTCGTCGTCCATCCCAGCCCGGGCCACTGGTCGGGGACCCTTGTCAACGCCCTCCTTGCGCGCGACACGGCGTACGGCGGGATCGCGGGCGTCGAGCGACCGGGGATCGTCCATCGCCTCGACCGGGACACGTCGGGCCTCCTCATGGTGGCCAAGGACGACGCCGCCCAGGCTGGCCTCATGGCCCAGCTCAAGGCCCGCCGGGTGAAGAAGACGTACCTCGCGCTCGTCCAGGGCTCCGTCGCAGCCGGGGCGGGCCGGATCGAGGCCCCGATCGGTCGCGACCGGAAGAACCGGATGCGCATGGCCGTCGTGCCCGACGGCCGGCCGTCGGTGACGGGCTACCGGGTCCGCGAGCGCTTCGCCGGGTGGACCCTCCTCGAGCTGGACCTCGTCACGGGGCGGACGCACCAGATCCGGGTCCACCTCGCGGCCCTGGGCCATCCCGTGGCCGGTGACTCGGTCTACGGCACCGGGACCGCCCGCCGTGGGCCCGAAGGCCTCGAACGGCTCTTCCTCCACGCCTGGAGGCTCGTCTTCACGTCGCCCGCCACCGGCGAGCTCGTCCGGCTCGAAGCACCGCTGCCGGCGCCGCTGGAGGCGGTTCTCGACGCGCTCCGCGACGCAGCAGGCCCGGGACCGGGCCGGGTCGCCGCCGGGGCCACCGAGGTATGAGCGACCGACCGCTCGGCGCCGTCCCGGTCGCCGACGATCCGCTCGCCGGCGCCCCGAGCGCAGGCGCGCCGGGGGCCCTGCTCGTCGTGGTCTCGGGCCCCTCGGGCGTCGGCAAGGACACGATCATCGACGCCCTGCGGACGCGGCCTCGTGACCCGGACTACCACTACGTCGTGACCTGCACGACACGGGCCCCGCGGCCGGGCGAGGTGGACGGGGCGAGCTACCATTTCCTCGACCACGATCGTTTCGCGGCGCTGCGCGACGCCGGGGCCTTCCTCGAGGTCGCCGAAGTCCACGGCAACTGGTACGCCACGCCGCGCGCCGAGGTCCGGCGGGCGCTGGCCGGGGGACACGACGTGATCCTGAAGATCGACGTGCAGGGCGCTGCCGCGGTGAAGGCCTCAGTCCCGGACGCCCTCCTGGTCTTCGTGGTCCCGCCGTCGCTCGAGACGCTCTTCCGCCGGCTCCGGTCCCGGGCGACCGAGACCGCGGAGGAGCTGGAGATCCGCCAGCGCAACGCGGCGATCGAGCTGGCCCGGGCCGGCGACTACGACCACGTCGTGGTGAACGAAGACGGCCAGGTCGAGCGGACGGCGGCGAGGATCGACGCGATCATCCGGGCCGAGCGGTCGCGCAACCCGGATCGGCGCGTCGTCGTCTGACGGCGATGACGCGCGAGGGAGGATCGCCCGGGGCGGATGCGCCCGACGCGGCGGCGCGCGATGCGCCCGCGCGCCACGTCGAGGTCGCGATCGACACCGCCGGCCGGTCGGGCGACCGGACCTGGACCTACCTCGTTCCCGGCGATCTCGCGGACGTCGCGGCCGGCGAGGCGGTCCTCGTGGAGTGGGGGAGGCGGCGCGTGCTCGGGATCGTCCTCGGGGAGGCGCCGGCGCCCGCCGAGTTCGTCGCGCGCCCGCTCGTCGCCCGGGTTCGCTCGGACGGGCCGCTCCTGCCCCGGCTCTCGCTCGACCTCGCCCGCGCCACCGCCGACCACTACCTGGCGCCCCTCGCGCTCGTGATCCGGGCGATGCTCCCCCCGGGGCTTCTCGAGCGCCTCGACCTCGTGGCCACGGCGCTCGACCGGGCGACGACCGGGGACGATCCGCCCGCGGCGGCGCTCCTCGAGGCGCTCCGCGATGGGCCGCGCGCCCTGCGCGCCCTGCCGGCGGGAGAGGGGCGGCCAGCCGCGCTTCGCCGGCTGCGGGCCCTCGAGCGGGCCGGCCGGGTGGCGCTGGAGTGGACGCTCGGCGCCGCCGGTGCGCTGCCCCGCTACGAGCGCCAGGTCTCGGCGACCGAGCGCGGTCGGGCGGTCGCGTCCGGGTCCGAGGCCCCCGCCGGGCGTCCGCTCGGCCCTCGGCAGCGCGCCCTCCTCGCAGAGCTGGCCGCGAGGCCGACCGGAGAGGCTCGCGCGCCATCGCCGGGTGTCGCCGCGCGCCACGGCTCGGGCACGCTGGTAAGCCTGGTCCGGCGAGACCTCGTGGCGATCGTCACGGTCGAGCGACCCCGGGACCCGCTCGGTGAACGCGCGATCGGGGCCCGCGGCTCGCGCCCGGCCGGGGTTTCGCTGTCGGGAGGGCAGGCGGATGCGGCCCGGGAGCTGGTCGATGCCGTCGGACGCCGCGACTCCACGCCGATCCTCCTGGACGGGGAGACCGCCGCGGGGAAGACGGCCGTCTACGTGGAGGGGATCGGCGCGTCGCTGGCGGCGGGCCGTCCCGCGCTCGTGCTCGTGCCGGAGATCGCGCTGGCGATGCCGCTCGTCGACCGCCTCCGCGCCGACCTGACAGCGGAGGTCGCGGTCCTTCACTCGGCCCTCGGCGAGGGCGAACGCGCCGATGCCTGGAGGCGGATCCGGGCGGGGCTGGTGGACGTGGTCGTCGGTACGCGGGTCGCGGTCCTCGCACCGTTGGCAGACGTGGGGATCATCGTCGTGGACGAGGAGCACGAGGCGACGTACAAGAGCGATCGGACCCCCCGCTACCAGGCCCGCGACGTGGCCGTTCGGCTCGGCGAGCTGGCCGGGGCCGCGGTCGTCCTCGCGAGCGCCACCCCGGCGGTGGAGACCGTCGGCCGTGCTCGCGACGGCCGCTTCAGCCAAATCCACCTCGAGGGCCGAATCACCGGAGCGGCGCCCCGGATCGAGCTCGTCGACCTGCGGGCCGAGCTGGCCTCGGGGAACCGCGGACTCGTCTCGGACCGCCTCGCGATGCTCCTGGCGGCGCTCGACCCGGCCGCGGGCGACCGGGCGATCCTCGTGATCAATCGCCGGGGCGCGGCCTCCGCCGTCCTCTGCCGCGATTGCGGCCATGTCCAGGCCTGCCCGGAGTGCACGCG
>JBBSAS010000031.1:0-11438 GCA_038252055.1 Candidatus Limnocylindrales bacterium | reverse complement strand
GCCCCGATCCCAACCTCGTCCGAAGCGGCGGAGCTGGTGAAGACGATCGCGATCAACGGGATCATCGTCTCCGGGAGCGCCGTGCCGACCGCCGCCAGGACGCTGCCGACGGCGCCCTCAGCGAGGTCGAACCGATGCCCGAACCACTCCACCGCGTTCGTGAACAGCTCGGCGCCCACGAGGATGACGAGGAGCGAGACCGCGAGGACGGCGAGCTCCACCCTACCCGCCCAGGAGGCCCGCGAACACCGCCAGCGTGATGACGACGAGCACGGCGATGCCGAGCACGACCATCCGACGCTCACCGGCCGCGGCGAACCCGAGCGTGGAGCCGACGACCCGGAAGAGCGGCGTGGCGATCGTGAAAATCATCCCGAGCCAGAGGAAGCCCTCCGGCCGCAGGGCCACCACGTCGCGGAGCAGGGACGAGAGGTGGAGGGGCGGCCAGTCGGTCGCCAGCGGCGAGATCCCGGCCGAGAGGAGCAGCGCCGTCCCGATCGCGAGGAGGCCCACGGCCAGCCGCGTCCCCAGGACGAGCAGGCGGGCGACCTGGCGCTCGACGCCGGCTGCATCCGCGCGGGCGTCGCGGGGCGTCGTCATGGGCTCATCCATCATCCGAGCGCTCGCACGGCCATCTGGACCGCCGTCACGGCCATGACGCCCACGAACAGGATCCGCAGCAGGCGGACGTCGATCCGCGAGGCGACGCGCGAGCCGACCATCGCGCCCACGAAGACGCCGACGGCGGTCGGGCCAGCCACGTATGGGTCGATCCCGCCCCGGAGCAGGTAGACGATCGCCGAGGCCGCCGCCGTGACCCCGATCATCATGTTGCTCGTCGCGGTCGCCACCTTGAGGGGAACGCCCATCACGAGGTGCATGAGCGGCACCTTGACGATCCCGCCGCCGACCCCGAGGAGCGCAGAGACGATGCCCGCCCCGAGGCTGCCGACCGCGCCAAAGGGGAGGCGGTGAGGGCGGTAGCCGGGACCGGCGATCTGGTCGGCCAGCGTCTGCCCGGTCGGAGCCGTCGCCGCGCCCGGCCCCTCGCCCGGCCCGCTCGGAACCCCGGGCTCGACCGCACCGGCATCGTCCGCCGACGGGCCACTGACCGGCGCCGCGCCCTGCCGGCTGCGCTGGACCATCGTGAAGGCCGTGTAGCCGAGGAGGGCCGCGAAGAGACCGGCCAGGACCCGCTCCGGGAGGAGGAACGCCACGAGGCCGCCGAGCAATGCGCCGGTCGCCGTGAAGACCTCGAGGACCATCCCGAGTCGGAGGTTCGCGAGGTGGCGCTCGAGGAAGACGCCGGCGGCGGCGCTGCTCGTGACGATGACGCAGACGAGGCTGACGCCGACGGCCTCCCGGAACGGCAGCCCGAAGCCGACGGTCAGCAGGGGCACGATCAGGACGCCGCCGCCCAGGCCCAGCAGCGAGCCGAAGACGCCGGCACCGAACCCCCCCGTCGCGAGGAGGAGGCCGACGATCACCGTTCGATCAGCAGCCGGACGGGTGGGCGCCCGTCAGGGCCGGAGGTGCTGGGGTGCGTACGGGAGCAGGGCCACGTGGCGGGCCCGTTTCAGGGCGACGGCGAGCTCACGCTGGTGCGCCGCGCACGTGCCGGTCTTGCGACGCGGCTCGATCTTCGCCCGCTCGGAAAGGTAGCGGCGGAGACGGCTGACTTCCTTGTAGTCGATCTGGGCCGACTTGTCGGCGCAGAAGGCGCAGACCTTTCGGCGGCGGCGGTCACGGTACGAGTCGTCGCGCTTGCGGGGTCGGGCGGGAGGCATGGCTGGTCAGGCTCCTTGGGAGGTCAGAAGGGGAGGTCGTCGAGATCGGAAGGCGCGTCGTCGGCAGGCGGGTCGCGACGAACCGGCGAGCCGACCGTCGGGCGGGCGTCGGTCGCGAACGGGGGCGGCCCACCCTCGCCGTCCTCTCTCGGACGCCGGTCGAGGTTCGTCACCTGGTTCGCGATCAGCTCGGTCGTGTACCGCTTCTGGCCCTGCTGGTCTTCCCACTGGCGGGTCTGGAGGCGGCCTTCGACGTAGACCTTCATCCCCTTGCGGAGGTTCTCGGCTGCGCGCTCGCCGAGCTGGGCCCAGGCCACGACCCGGAACCACTCGGTCTCCTCGTTCCAGTTCCCGTCCTGGCCCTTGTAGTTGCGGTTCACGGCCACGGTGAACTGGGTCACCGCCTGGCCGCTCGGGGTGTAACGCATCTCGGGATCGCGCCCGAGATTCCCGATGATCATCACCTTGTTCAGGGACATCGGTTGGCCCTCCTGCGCACCGGGGCGGTCAGTCGATCGCCGCCGGGGCGGCTTCGCTCTCGGACTCGTCGATCCGCTCGCCCTCGGGCTCCTCGTCCTCGTCGTCCGGCATCGCCCGATCGTCCTCGCCCTTGTCCTCGCGCCCGGCCCGGGCAGGTCGATCGACGCGCACGACGAGGTGGCGGAGGACGTCCTCCGTGATGAGCAGGGTTCGCTCGAGGTCGATGATCGACTCGGGCGGGGCATCGAACGTGAGAATGTGGTAGGAGCCCTCGCGGTACCGGTCGATCGAGTACGCGAGTCGCCGACGCCCCCACGGAGCCGTCTTGACGATCTGGCCGCCGCCCTCGGCAAGCTGGCGGGTCGCCTTCTCCAGGACCGCCTGGACGCGATCCTCCGGCGCATCCGGCCGGAGCACGAGCATGAGTTCATAGCGGCGCATGGCCCGCTCCTTCCTGTGGGAAATGCCCCGCTCGGCGCGGCCGGAACCCGGCCCGTCCCCCGGCAGAGCAGAAAGGACCGCGGGAGTGTACCACGGGCGCTCCGTGCCACACCCACGAACGCCTCCACGCAGCTTATCCCGCCCCGCGTGTATCCTTCGCCCGTCCACGTCCACGTCCACGTCCCCGTCCACGTCCCCGTCCACGGCTCCGGAGTCCCGCCAGGTGCCCACCGCCTCGATCCTCTATCTCACCGCGGCCGCCGACGCGGCCGCATCCGTAACCGACGCGCTCCGGACCGTCGGTCACACGGTCCAGGTGGTCCGCGATCCCGACGAGGCGATCCGCCGCGCGGTCGACTTCGAGCTCGTCGCGATCGACGTCGTGACCGAACCCCGGACCGCGGTCGATGTCTGCGCCGAGATCCGGGGGGCGCCGGCCCTCGCCTCGGTGCCCGTCCTCTGCATCAGCCAGATCGACGACGTCGAGGAGCGTGTCCGGTTCCTCGAGGCCGGCGCCGACGACGTCATCGCCCGCCCGTTCGACCCGCGTGAGCTCGAGGCCCGCATCGAGGGCCTCCTCGTCCGGTTCCGCCGGTCGCGGGACCTGGCGCCGCTGGCCGGGAGCGCCGTCTCAGTCCCCGCCCGCCGCCACGTGATCGCCTGCTTCAGTCCCAAGGGCGGGGTCGGGACGACGACGATCGCGGTGAACCTCGCCGTCGCCCTCGCGGAGCGCATGCCGGATGCGGTGGCGCTCGTCGACCTCGATGTCGACTTCGGGCAGGCGGCCACCCACCTCAACGTCAAGCCCCGCTTCACCGTCGCGGACCTCGCGGGCGACGAGGGGGCGATGCACGAACCCGAGCTCCTGCGCACGTTTGCCGAGAAGTCCTCGGCAGGGGTGAGCGTCTTCGCAGCGCCGACGACGCCCGAGCAGGGACGCCTGGTCCTGCCGTCTCACGCCGAAGCGATCCTCGCCACGGGCCCGATCGCTTACCGCATCGTGGTCGTGGACGTCGGCTCGACGCTCGACGAGCGGTCCCTGGCGGTCCTCGAGCGGGCCGACGCCGTCGTCGTTCCGATCGTGCCGGAGGTGGGGGCGCTCAAGGCGTTCCACGGCTTCCTGGAATACGTCGCCGAGGACGGCGCCGTCCCGGCCAAGTCGACGGTTGTCCTCAACCATCTCTTCGCGCGCGACATGCTCTCGATGAAGCAGATCGAGAGCGCGATCGCGGCCCGCGTGGACGCCGAGCTGCCCCACGATCCGGTGCTCTACCTGAAGGCGGTGAACGAGGGCGTCCCCGTGGTTCGCGGCGCTCCCGCCTCGGCCCCGGCGAAGGCGCTCACGTCGCTCGCCGCGCTGGTCGCCGGCCTCGACGACGCTGCGGATGCGGAGCGCGAGGCAAAGCGGGGCCGCTTCGGAGGCCTTCGCCGCCGCTCCTGAGACCACCGGGTAGCCACGGGTGACCGCGCGCCTGGTGCCGAGGCAGGGATTCGAACCCTGACGCCCTTGCGGGCAGCGGAGTTTAAGTCCGCCGCGTCTGCCGTTCCGCCACCTCGGCCCCGATGCCCGTGAATCGTAACGCCCGCCGCGATGCGGGCGTCGTCGCTACGCGTTGATGGTGGAGGCGACGATCGGATTCGAACCGATGAATAAGGGTTTTGCAGACCCCCGCGTTAGGCCACTTCGCCACGTCGCCCCGGATGAGTGGCTGGCCCTCGAGGATTCGAACCTCGGTTCACGGATCCAAAGTCCGCTGTCCTACCACTAGACGAAGGGCCAGCGGCGAGGGGCCAGGACGTCCCCAGACAAGGAAATGGAGCGGAAGACGGGACTCGAACCCGCGACCCTCACCTTGGCAAGGTGATGCTCTACCAACTGAGCCACTTCCGCTCGATGTACCGCTCGCGGAGCTGATGGTGCCGAGAGCCAGATTCGAACTGGCGACACCGCGATTTTCAGTCGCGTGCTCTACCAACTGAGCTATCTCGGCCCGAAGGCCCCGCCAGGCGCAACCGCCCGTCGGCGGCCGAAACGGTACCACGAAGGCCCGCCCACCCGCAAGGAACCCAGGTTCGAAGTGGCGCGGCGACCGGATCCCCTGCTTCAGTCGGCCGCGCGGACGTCGGGCAGGCCGGCCGGGTCGATCGGGCCCTCGCCCGCGAGCGAGCGGAGCCGGTTGATCCGGTCCAGGATCGGCGGGTGGGTCGAGAAGAGGCCCTTCGAGCGCCCCTCGAAGCGGCGGATCGGGTTGCGGAAGTAGAGGTGCTGGGTCGCCCGGTTGGCGACCTCGAGGACCTCGGTGTCGTCCGCGATCACGGCCAGGGCCCGCTCCAGCCCGGCCGGGTTGCGGGTCAGCTCGACGGAGCTCGCATCGGCAAGGTACTCGCGCTGCCGGCTCACCGCCATCTGGACGAGGCGGCCGAAGATCGGAGCCAGGACCGCGAGGACCAGGGCCAGGATGAAGACGAGGGCCTGGAGGCCGCCGCCGCCCCGGTCGCTCGAGGAGGAGCGCCGGCCCATCCCGCCCCAGAACGTCATCCGCAGGAAGACGTCGGCGACGAGGGCAACCGTCCCGACGAGGACGCCGACGAGCATCGCGTAGCGGATGTCGAGGTTGCGAACGTGGGAGAGCTCGTGGCCGATCACGCCCTGCAGCTCCTCGCGATCGAGCCGCGCCAGGAGGCCCGTCGTCACCGCGATCGAGGCATGGGCCGGGTCCCGCCCCGTGGCGAAGGCGTTGAGCGCGGTGTCGTCGATCAGGTAGACCGCCGGCATCGGGATCCCGGCGGCCAGCGTCAGCTCGCGCACGACGTTGACGAGCTGCGGCGCCTCCGCCTCCGTGGCGGGCCGTGCCTTCGAGGCGGCGAGCACCACCCGGTCGCCCGAGAAGTACCCGACGAGCGACGAGATGATCGCGATGATGCCGAAGATGCCGAGCCACCCGATCGCCCCCTCGGGAGCCCCCGTCGTCCCGTAGCCGATCGCAAGCCCGAGGAGGGAGAGAAGGGCGACGATGACCAACACCAGCAGGAACGAGTTCCGCCGGTTCGCGGCAGCCTGGCTGTAGAAGGAGGCGGCCATCGGGGCCACGCGGCCGGATCAGCCCCGGCGGCGCGTCAGCGCAGCGCCACCACGGGCACCTGGTCGGCCTCCGGCTCGGCGTCGAAGAACTCGCGCCGGCTGAAGCCGAGCGGCCCGGCGACCAGGATGGACGGGATCGTCTGGATCGTCGTGTTGTACTCGTTCACCGTGGCGTTGTAGTGCTGCCGCGAGAAGCTGATCTGATTCTCCGTCGTCGTCAGCTGCTCCTGGAGCGCAAGGACGTTCTCGTTCGCTCGCAGCTGCGGGTAGTTCTCGGCGACGGCGAAGAGCGACCGGAGCGCCCCGCTGAGCTGGTTCTCCGCCTGGACCTGGGCAGCCGTCACGGTTCCCTCGGCCCCGGCGGCGACCGCGTTGGCCCGGGCCTCGGTGACCCGCGTGAGGACCTCCTGCTCGAAGCCCATGTAGTCCTTGACGGCAGCGACGAGGTTCGGCACCAGGTCATGGCGCCGCTTGAGCTGGACCTCGATCTGCCCGACGGCCTCGTCCACGCGGTTGCGCCTCGTGACGAGCCCGTTGTAGATGAGCACACCGACAATGGCGATCACGACGACGAGGACGAGGAGAATGATCGCGAGCTCCATGATCCCTCCCGGCATCCGGCATTCGGCTGGCGGCGGCCGGCGGCCGCCTTGTCGCAAGGATACGACCCGGGGCGACAGGGGGCGAGGGGACGATCGGGCACGACCCGCGCGGCGCAGCCGGACGTGGTGGTGGGCGGTGGAGGGCTCGAACCTCCGGCCTCCTCGGTGTAGGCGAGGCGCTCTGACCGACTGAGCTAACCGCCCCCTGGATCCGTGCCGGGCCCCGAAGACGCCGAAGGCGGCCCCTCGCGGAGCCGCCCTGTCTCGATGCCGAAGAATGGTGCCCAGGCCGGGACTTGAACCCGGATGAGTTGCCTCATACGCCCCTCAAACGTACGCGTATACCAATTCCGCCACCTGGGCAGGTGCTGCGCGGCGTCCAATTCCCGATGCATGGTACCGAGGACGGGATTTGAACCCATACGCCCTTGCGGACACTAGCTCCTGAGGCTAGCGCGTCTACCGATTCCGCCACCTCGGCAGGGATCACCAAACCGGGCGGCGAGGGTCACCGTCCAGACTGCCATCGTACCACGTCCCAGAAGCGGTCGGCGGACTCGGCGACCGGCCGGGCGACCGGTCCGGCGAGGTCGGGGCCGGCCACCATCACCGCGTCGCGGAAGAAGAGCGTCGGCATCGGCTGGAGCGTCCCGAGGAGGACCTGGAGCTCCCGGTAGGCGCTCTTCCGGGCGGCGAGCGCCCCCGGGGCCCGCGCACGGACGAGCGCCTGGTCCAGGACACCCACCTGGATCCCGGCGACGTTCGCCCCGCCGTCGCGGACCTGCGTGGAGGCGAGGATCGGATACGGGTCGGGGTCGAGGCCCATGTTCACGTCGACGACGGCGGCCACGTAGTCGCCCTCGCGGAGGCGGGCCACGAACTCGCCCGGCGGGAGGGCCGTGACCGTCGTCGCGAGGCCGAGCGATGTCCAGTCGGCCGCGACCCGCACGGCCGTTGCATTGAGGATCGGGTTGGCCGACTCGTCGGGGGCGAGCAGCGTGACGACGAGCGGCTTCGATCCGCCCGGGGCAACCCACGCCTTGCCGCTGCGCGTCCACCCCGCCGCGCGCAACCCGGACGCGGCCGCCGCGCGGTCGTGGCGCACCTCCGGCGCGGCCTTCGGATCATAGGCCCACGACGAGGGCGGGATCGGCGTGTCCGCCCGGGATCCGGCGCCTCCGAGCAGCTCGGCGATCATCGTCGGGCGGTCGATCGCGGCAAGGAGGGCCCGCCGCGTCCGCTGATCGGCGACCGGGTTCCCCGGCGCGCGCAGGTTGAAGGTCACGGCCGTCACCGTGGTGCCCGGGTAGCGGAACGCGGTCGCCCCGGGCGTCGCGCCGGCGAGAGCCATCGCCGTCGCCGGGGGCAGGTCGCCTGCCGACCCGATCTCGCCAGCCGCGAACGCCGCCGCCAGGTCGTCGGCAGTGTCGAAGAACCGCAGCTCCAGGCGGGTCAGGCGCGGCGTGCGCGGGCCCGGCGCGACCACGGACGGGTTGTCGAGCACCGAGCCGCCCTCATCGACCTGTGGCAGGACGGGCTCGACGATGGCACGGTCGGTGTCGAGCTCGACGAGCGCGAACGGGCCGCTCCCGACGGGATCGGTCGCGAACGGGTCGTCGGCAAGGTCGGCCACCGGGACGTCCCGCAGGAGGTGGTCCGGGAGCAACGGGAGCGTGGCCGCCTGGAGGAACCCGCCGACGGGCTTCCCCAGCTCGAACCGGACGGTATGGGCGTCGAGGGCCGTCACGTCCACGTGGGCCCACGTGGCGGCGAGCGGGCCCGTGTAGTCGGGGCTCTGGAGGACATGGACCGTGTAGACGACGTCGGCGCTCGTGACCGGTACGCCGTCGTGCCACGAGGCGTCATCGCGCAGGCGGAAGGTCCATTGCGTCCCCTTCCGGTCCACGGTCCAGCCGGCCGCCAGGTCGGGCACGAC
The DNA here is from genome assembly GCA_038252055.1 of Candidatus Limnocylindrales bacterium. Classification (GTDB taxonomy): domain Bacteria; phylum Chloroflexota; class Limnocylindria; order Limnocylindrales; family CSP1-4; genus CTSoil-043. The sequence continues at coordinate 3,110 of JBBSAS010000031.1, read as the reverse complement.
CGAGGTTCCGGGCCCGAGACGGACGAGGCCGCGGTAGAGGAGCGCCACGAGGTCGCGGTCGGCCTGGCTCCGCGCCGTCAGCGGCGTGATCGAGGACGGCCGCCCCACGATCCCCTGCACCGGGCCGGCCGCAACGGTGGCCCGCGGCGACGAGTCGACGGCGACGACGGGACCGAAGGATGGCGCGACGACGACGCCCGCGAGCAGGGCGAGGGCGGCCAGGAGCACGACGACGAGGCTTCCGTCGCGGCGATTCACGGGCGCGGTGGCCGAAGGGGCGGGGCCCGCTCAGGCCGCCGGGGCGACGAGAAAGCTCACGAGCGAGAAGACGGCGAACAGGATCGCCAGGATGATCGTGAACTGCCAGAGACGTCGCTCGATCCCGCGGCGGCTCCGGTAGACGGCGGAGTCGCCGCCGAACGCGCCAGAGAGCCCCGTCCCCCGAGCCTGCATCAGGATGGAGACCATGAGGGCGATGCTGACGATGAGCTGGCCGATGGCCAGAAAGGGGTTCACGCTCGGGGGATCCTCCGTTGAGTGGGCCGCGCGGGATCGTAGCACACCGGGCCGATCGGGCCGCCCCGACCCGCCGTCAGGCCGGCTTCGCGCTCCCCTGCGCCGCGACGGCTGCCGCGGCCGCCGCGACCGCCTCCGGCTCGCCGAGGTACCGACTGCCCAGGGGCCGCAGGTCGTCGTCGAGCTCGTACACGAGGGGCACTCCGGTCGGGATGTTCAGTCCGACGATCTCCGCGTCGGAGATCCCGTCGAGGTACTTCACGAGCGCGCGAAGGCTGTTCCCGTGGGCGGCGACCAGGACGCGCTTCCCGTCGCGCAGAGCGGGGGCGATGTCCGACTCCCAGTAGGGCAGGAACCGGGCGACCGTGTCCTTGAGCGACTCGCAGCGAGGAACCTCGTCGTCGCCGAGGCCCGCGTACCGCGGGTCACGGCCGGGGAAGCGCTCGTCGTCGTCGGCGAGCGCCGGCGGCGGAACGTCGTAACTTCGGCGCCAGATCTTTACTTGCTCGTCCCCGAACTTCGCCGCCGTCTCCGCCTTGTTGAGGCCCTGGAGAGCGCCGTAGTGGCGCTCGTTGAGACGCCACGAGTTCTCGACGGGGAGCCACATCTGGTCGAGCTCGTCGAGGGCGATCCAGAGCGTCCGAATCGCCCGCTTCAGGACCGAGGTGTACGCGACGTCGAAGCGGAAGCCTTCCTCGCGGAGGAGCCGGCCCCCTTCGTGGGCCTCGACGACACCCGCCTCGGCGAGATCCACATCGGTCCAACCCGTGAAACGGTTCTCCAGGTTCCAGGCGCTCAGGCCGTGGCGAAGGAGGACGAGGGACGGCATCGTGCGGCTCCTCTCGGATCGAGCGCGGGGCTCGAGGCCACCGCGCGACGGGTTCGGGTATCGAGGGGCGGCGCTCAGGCGCCGGCCGCTCGGCGGGCGGCGGCCGTGACGGCGGCGCGGCCGACCATCCCTGCCATCTCGTCGGGCTTGAGCGAGGCGCCGCCCACGAGGGCGCCGTCGATGCCCGGCTCGGCGAGGAACTCGCCGATGTTCGCGCTCGTGCAGCTGCCGCCGTAGAGGATCGGCACGTCGTCGGCGCTGGAGCCCCAGCCGGCGCCGCGCAGGGCGTCGCGGATCGCGTCCGCCATCGACCCTGCATCGGCACCCGATGCGTTGCGGCCGGTGCCGATCGCCCAGACCGGCTCGTAGGCGATCACGAGGCCCGCTCCCGCGAGCGTCGCTGCCTCGTGGCCCGCGAGCGCGCCGGTGATCTGGCCCGCGACCACCTCCGTGGCGCGGCCGGCCTCGCGCTCGTCCAGCTGCTCGCCCACGCAGAGGATCGGGCGCAGCCCGCCCTCGACGGCGCGCCCGAGCTTCTTCCCGATCAGGGCATCAGATTCACCGGCGTCCCGTCGCCGTTCCGAGTGCCCGAGGATCACCCAGGTGGCGAGGCCGACGAGCATCGGCACGCTCACCTCGCCGGTGTACGCCCCGGCGAGCTCCTGGTGAACGTTCTGGGCGCCGACCTCGATCCCCTCCCCCGCCACCGCGTCGCGGACAGCGGAGAGGCAGACGAAGGGCGGGCAGATGACCCGGACGACGTCCGGCTCGCGGGTGCGCCCGGCAATGGACCGGGCAAGGTCGCCGGCATCGGCGGGGGTCGTGTTCATCTTCCAGTTGGCGGCAATGATCAGCGGTCGCATGTGTCCATCATGCCATCCTCGGTCCATCGGGATGTGGGGGCGCCCGGCCCGTCATCGGCGGGCCGTTCGGCCCGTCGCGTAACCGCGCTGGCGGTCACGCTCAGCGGTCGTCCACCGACGCGTGTGCCCGCGCCTCGATCCGGTCGAGCGCCCGCTGGACGCGACCGCGCGGCACCTCGAGGTCGGCCGCGAGCTCGCCGAGCGAGGCCTCCGGTGTCGCCGTCCGGGCCGCCGCGACGGTCCGCTCGAACGGCGGCAGGGCGGCGATCCGCCCGTCGGCCGCCAGGATGGCGATCGCGTCGAGCTGCCGCGCCGCCGCCAGGGCGATCCGCTCGAGGTTCGCGGATTCCGCGTTGAGGAGACGGTTCAGGTCACCGCGCACCGCCCGGGCGACCTGCCGGGATTCGAGCTCCAGGAGCGACGAGCCCGCCCCGACCCAGCGGAGGAACGATCCGATCTCCTCCGCGCCCTTCCAGGTGACGACACCCCGCCCGCGCCGGATCCGGAGGCCGGCCGGCAGCCCCGCCGCCGCGAGCCATGCCGCGAGGTCGGGGGCCTCCTCGATGGGAACGACGAACTCGAGGTGGAGCCGACCGTGGGCCACGGAGAGGGAGCCGTGCGCGAGGAACCGGCCCCGGAGCCAGGCCGCCCGGCAGTGGTCCGCCGCGCGGTCCCAGGCGAAGGGCGCGGCGCGGCCGCCTGCGCCCGCCGCCGCTGCCGGGCCCGGAGACCGCAGGAGGCGGATCATCAGCCGGCCGAGAGCCGGCCGATCTCCGCGCACGGCCACGGTGCCGAGCCCCGCGACCTCCGCCGCGCGATCGCAGGCCCGGGACGGTTCGAGCGCCGCCAGCTCGGCGCGCAGACCCGAAACGAGCGCCCGGTCGGCGTCGAGCAACGTCAGG
>JBBSAS010000030.1:0-11479 GCA_038252055.1 Candidatus Limnocylindrales bacterium | reverse complement strand
GCCCGCCTCGACGAGCTCCGCGGCGCCGATCCGGCGGCGCTTCTCGAGCATCCGGCCGAGGGCGTCCCAGTCCGGCGGCGCCCAGCCAAGGTTCGCCCACTCGATCGTCTCGTCGCTGAAGCCGCGCTCGTGAAGGTAGGCGAGGGCGCGCTCGCCTGTCGCCGACCCGGTGAGAACGGCGTGGTAGAAGGCGATCGCCGACTCGACGACCTCGTGGAGGCGCTTGCGACGGGCGTCCTCGCGCGAGGTCCGTTCATCGATCTCGACACCGGCGCGGGCGGCGAGGATCCTGAGGGCCTCGGGGAAGGGCACGCTGTCGCGGCGCATGACGAAGCTGAAGATGTCCCCTCCCTCGCCGCAGCCGAAGCAGTGCCAGCTCTCGCGCCCGGGCGTGACGATGAAGCTGGGCGTCTTCTCGCCGTGGAAGGGGCAGAGGCCCTTGTAGGTCGTGCCCGCCTTCTTCAGGGCAACCGTCTCCCCGACGACGTCGAGGACGGTCACCTTGCTCTTCACTTCGGCGGCGACGCCGACGGCCAAGTAAGTCTCCTGCCCTGGTGGGGAGGTCCGCGCACTCCCCCGCTCGCCCGACGCTGGGTCGGGACATCGCTCCGGCGGCTGGCCGCGGACCCTGGCTGCGCCGGACATGACGACGGGCGTGTCAAGCCTTGACACGCCGTATAAGGACGATACTACGCCCGATCAACCCCGAATGTCAAGGAGATTGTCAATACTGGGTGGGGGTATAAGGCCGTCTGGGAATCCCGAGCTCAGCCTCCCACGGCGGGAGCCTCGGCATCCGGCGTGGCCGCGAAGACACCCGGGTTGCCGAATGAGGCCCGCACGGAGGCCCGGCGCAGGGTGCCGAGGACGGCGGTCCCGACGAGAGCGAGCAGCACCATCGTGGTGACCGCCCGCCCGACGTCCCAGCCGAGGGACGTGGCCAGCCAGAAGAGGACGAGGCGCCCGAGGTTCTCCCCGATCGGCGCGCCGGCCACGTACGAGATCGACGACGCATCGCCGACGATGAACGGCCAGAACCAGAGGCTCATCAGGAGCCCGAAGGCGAGCGCGGCGACCACCCCGTACGCGACGAGCATCGCCACCTCGGCCTTCCCGCACAGCGGCGGCAGGAGCCCGGCGCCCATTCCCACCCAGGAGGCGGCGAGCATCTGGAACGGCAGCCACGGGCCGACGCCGCCGGTGAGGAGCGCCGAGGCGAAGAGCGTCGTCGAGCCGAGGACGAAGCCGAAGCCCGGGCCGAAGACGCGCGCCGCGAGGATGATGAGGAAGAACGACGTTTCGATCCCGGCCGTGCCCGCGCCGAGGAGCCGGATCGCCGCTCCCATCGCGGAGAGGACGCCGATCATCGCCAGCGCCTTCGAGTCGATCCCGCCGCTCGAGACTTCGCTGACCATGACGAGCAGCAGCAGCGGGAGGAGGAGGACGAAGACGAACGGCGCGTCGGCTGCGTGCGCCGACCCGCCGGGAGCGACGAGCAGCGGCCAGGCGAAGGTCACGAGCGAGGCGATCGAGGCGACGACGAGGACGACCCGCGTGCGACCGCCGAGGGTGAGCGCCGCCGCGCGCGGGGCGGCCATCAGCGGACGCCTGCCGGCTCGAGGGCCGAGGCGACCTCGGCGACGGTGAGCCAGGGATCCGGGGCGAGGATCCGGGTGACCTGCGGGGCGAACGCCGGCGAGGCCGTGAGGATCTCGGCGGCGGGCCCGTCCGCCACGAGCTCGCCCTCGGCCATCACGATCACCCGCTCGGCGACGGTCGCCACGAACTCGACGTCGTGGGTCGAGAGGAGGACGGGCCGGCCCTCGGCGGCGAGCGCCCGGATGATCGCCCCCAGGTTCGTCTTGGCCGCGTAGTCGAGGCCCCGCGTCGGCTCGTCGAGAAGGATCACCCCCGGCGAGGCCGTCAGCTGGATCGCGAGCACGAGCGCCAGCCGCTGGCCCTCGGAGAGGTCGCGCGGGTGCTGCTCGCCCGGGATCCCGGCGACGAGCCGGTCGAGCAGCGTCCGGCAGGTTCCGGGCTCGGCTGCCGACTCCCGGTCCGCCTGCCGGCACTCGGCCTCGACCGAGTCGAGGTAGAGGAGATCGGACGGGGTCTGCGGCACCAGGCCCACGGCCCGCCGGGCGCCCGCCGGATCGAGCGTCGCCGGATCGACGCCGGCGACCGAGACCGTCCCGTCCCTTCGCGGCCCGGAGCCCTGGATCGCCCAGAGGAGCGACGACTTGCCCGACCCGTTGCGTCCCATCAGGGCGGTGATCGTCCCGGGCGCGAGGACGAGATCGACCGATCGGACCGCCACGACATCGCCGTACGTGACGGAGATGCCACGCGCGGTGAGCGACGTGTCGGCGGTGGCCCCGGTGCCGGGCCCGGCGGGCAGCGGCGCGGCTCTGTCGATCAACGGCGCAGCCCGGTCGTGCAACGGCGCAGCCCGTTCGGGCAGGCGCCGGCGCAGTTCAGGAGCCCGACGTCGCGCATCGCGGACGGAGAGTGGCACCGGCTGCCAGCCGGCGAGCCGACCGAGCTCGATGACGGCCGGAACGCGATCCATGCCCGCGAGCACCTCGCCGGGCGGCCCCGCCAACACCTGGCCGTCGCTGCGCACCCGGACCACCAGGTCGGCGAAGCCGATGACCCGCTCGAGCCGGTGCTCGGCCAGCACGACGGTCAGCCCGAGGTCGTGGACGAGGCGCGTGATGGCCGAGAGGACGTCCTCGGCCGCGGTCGGGTCGAGCGCCGAGGTCGGCTCGTCGAGGACGAGGATCCGTGGGTGGGCCGTCAGGGCAGCACCGATCGCGACGCGTTGCTGCTGCCCGCCCGACAGCGTGCGCATCGGCCGATCTCGAAGGTCGGCGATCCCAAGGAGGTCAAGCGTCTCCTCGACGCGCTTCCGCATCGCCGCCGGCGGCACGGCCAGCTGCTCCATCACGTAGGCGAGCTCTTCCTCGACCCGGTCGGTCACGAAGCCGGCGACCGGGTCCTGGCCGACGTAGCCGACGACGTCGGCAAGCTCGCGCGGCGCATGGGTCCGCGTCTCGCGGCCGTCGACGAGGACGCGCCCGTCAAGCCGGCCGCCGGTGAAGTGCGGGACGAGGCCGTTGATCGCCCCGAGGAGGGTGGACTTGCCGGAGCCGGTCGGGCCGGCCACCACGCAGAGGACGCCTTCCTCGATCTCCAGGCTCACGTCCCGCAGGACCGGCCGGGAAGCCGTTCCGTAGGTCATCGTCACGCGCTCGAAGCGGATCATGGCCGGGCCGTCCCGGGATCGCCGATCGGCGCTCGCCGGAGGGTCGCGGCCGGTGCGGCGAGCCGGACCGGCGGGGCGAGCCAGGCCGGCAGCATCGCGACGAGGATCCCGGCCGACGCGAGCGGGGCGAAGGCCGGCCACTCGAGCGGCACGAGCGAGGGGTCGAGGGCGGCCGGATCGATCGAGCCGGCGAGTGCCATGACGGCGGCGGCGGCGAGGCCGGAAAGGGCCACGAGCGTCTCGGGCCGGCCCCAGGTGTCGGGCCGGTAGGCCGTGCGGCGAACCCGGCGACCGCTCGACCAGAGCCCCGCGAGCCCGGCGGCGGCGCCGAGGCCGAGCATCGGCAGGCCGAGCCAGGGCGGCGCGGTGGCATCGAGGAGGCCGTAGAGCCCGACCGAGATCCCGCCGAGCCCGAGGAGGACGAGCGCGCTCGTGACCCGCCGGCTCCGGGCCGGGACGCCGGCGGTCCGGCCGTAGCCGCGAGCGTCCATCGCCGCGGCGAGGCTGAGCGAGCGCTCCAGGGCGTCCTGGAGGACCGGCAGGAAGAGGCCGACGAATGCCCGGGGTCCCCGGCCCGGTGCACCGCGCAGCCTCCGGGCACGACGGACGCGCAGGACGCTCTCGATGAGCTGGGGAGCCACGGTCAGCGCCACGACGAGCGTCGCGCCAACCTCGTAGAGCGCGTTCGGCACGATGCGCAGGAGGCGCCGCGCGTCGGCGAGGACGTTTGCCGCCCCGATGCACAGGATCAGGGTCGCGAGGCGCAGGCCATCGTAGGCGGCGGCGAGGATGCTCTCGAGCGTGACCGGCCCCCCGATCGAGATCCCCACCGCCCAGGCCGGCAGCGGGAGCTCGGGCAGGGCGAGGATCACGTGGGTCCCGTAGTCGCCCCCGAAGAGGACCCGGTAGAAGACCCGGAGGCCGACGATGAAGACGGCGGCGATGACGTAGAGCCGGAAGAGGCGGGCCCAGGGGGCCTCGCTCCGGCGGGCGTTCACGACGACGGCCAGGACCACGATGATCAGCCCGAGCAGGAGCGGGTTCGTCGTCCGGCTCGCCGCCGTGGTCAGGCCGAGCGCCCATGCCCACCATGCGAGCGGATGAAGCGGCCGCGGCAGGCGCGGGTCGAACGATCGGGCCACCTCAGCCCTCCTGCCGCCGGCGGGTCAGCGCCCATCCGCCGACCGCCACCACGGCCAGCAGCCCGATCCCCGCGATCGTCCCCGCGGGCGGACCACCATCCGCGGCGGCCGGCGCGGTTGGGTCGGGCGAGCCAGGTCCCGTCGGGTCGGGGGCCGGAGCCCCCACCGACGCCGCCGGCAGCGGGGCTGCCGTCGCGACCGGGGCGACCGGAGACGGAGTCGGCGGCGGCGGCGGCGCGGTCGCCTCCGCGGTGGTCTTCGCGGTGGGCGGCGCCGTCGGCCGGGCGGTCGGCGCGCGGGCCGGCTTCGCGGTCGGCCTCGCCGTGGGCCTCGCGGTCGGAGGCGGGGTCGGCTTCCGTGTCGGTTTCGGCGTCGGCTTCGGGGTCGGCTTCGCTGCCAGTGAAGGCGGCGCGATCCCCGGAGGCGGCGCGTCGTTCGGTCCGGATCCCTCGGCGAACGACCAGCCCTCCACGCTGCCCACGGGCGGGGTCCGGTTGGCCGGCCCGGTCTGGCTCACGACCCACGAGCCGCCCCGCCGGGCGTGCCAGTACGACCAGTACGCCGATGCGGGCGGCGTGTTCACGCACCGCTCGCGGTCGGCGCCCGGACGACCGTTGATCCGGCAGACGAACCCAGGCACATTGCGGACCTGCTCCACGTCGAAGACGGCCGCCGCAAGGGCTGCGAGGCCGGTCTTCGGGGCACCCGGCGCGCAGCGAACCACGACGCCGCCACCGAGGCCCTTGTAGTCCACGACCACGGTCACCCCCGACGCCCCGGGGCACGCACCGCCCGACGCCGCGCTCGCCGGATGGGCCCCGACTCCCCACGGCGAGGCGATCCCGGTCGCAAGGACGAGGATCGTCGCGGCCGCGACGGCGACCGCGACGATCCCGGGACGACGAGTCAGCGCGGCCTCCCGATCCTCGTCCCGGCCGCCAGCCCGCCACCCACGACGAGCGCGAGGACGGCGACGACGAGCCAGGGCGCGACCGGGCTGCCGGAGGCCGGCGTGCCACCGGCCACCGCGTCGGTCGGCGGAGGGGTGATCCGGGGCCGGACCGTTCCGTCCGGCGCCGGGGTCGGGGCCACGGAGCAATCGAACGTGGGGGCGTCCGCCGAGGCACCGGCGATGCGCAGCTCGTTGAGGGGCCCGGCGCGGAGGGCGAGGACCGCCTGCGGGGTCGAGAAGATCAGGTAGCCCGCATACGACTGCGCGTAGGCGAAGGCCCCGATGTCGGACGCGGGATCGGTGCCGCATCCGTATTGCAGCTGGAGCACGAAGGCGGCGGCCGCGTCCGCCGCGGCGGTCTCACCCGCCGCCCGAAGGGCCTGGCCCGCCACTCCGGTGCTGTTCGTGTTCGGCGTCACGTAGGCCGAGAAGGCACCATCGCCATCCTGGATCCCGAGCAGCCACGCGACCGAGGCGCCCGCGGCCGCCGTCTCGCCGGTCGCGAGCAGCGCCTGCACGGCAAGCGCGGTTGTGTCGGGATCCTCGGTACCAGGCGATGCCGGGCACGATCCGTCCCACTGGTACTCGCCGGACGGGCACTGCTGGGTTGCCAGCCACTCGCCGGTCGCCGACGGGGCGCCGCTCGGCGTCGCCGCGAGGGCCAGGACCGCCATCGTCTGGTCGAAGACGGAGGCGCCGGTGACCTGACCGCTCGCCTGGATCAACCCTCGGAGGTCGGCTTCGAGATCGCGCCCGCCGAACGCATTCCGGTTTCCACCGGCGACGACGACGGCGAGGAGCGCCTTTCCGAGGGCGCCGGGGCGAAGCGTGGTCCCGTCGAGGATGTAGCCGCCGAGCCCCGACTCGAGCTGCGAGAGGGCATCGGCCGCGGCGTCGGCCCCGGCACCGACCGCGGCGAAGGCGAGGATCGCGTCGGCCAGGCTGCCCGGCCCGAGGGTCCCGGTTTCGACCTGGGCCGCGAGCCATCCCGCGGCCGCCTTCCCCGGGTCGTCGGTCGTCGCGGCGCGCGCCGGTGCGACGCCGCCGAGGGCGCCGGTGGAGAACAGGAATGCTCCCGCGATCGCCATCGCGGCGATCCGGCGAGAGAGGAACCGCGGAGAGCCCATCGTCGCGTCCTTTCGATGGTCGGTCCGTCGGTCTTGACGTCGAACCCGGCGATCGAGGCTTGGACACGAGACTCGCCCATCCGCACCTGGCGGATGAGCGAGGTCTGAGCTGCCACCTTGTTCCCGGGCTCCGCCCGCAGACCTCGACGGGTGGTGGAGCCGCGCCCCCTCGGCAGGTGTTCCGGCTCGCCGCGACGGATCGCGGCCTACGGTTGCGGGTCAGCGCCGGACTTGGACCGGCTTCCCCTGCCAGATGAGGCTTGTCGTCTTGCGACGGGTCCGATGATACGCGTCCGGGCGGTCCGCGGGGAGGCCGTTTCGTCCCGTCCGCCCGGCAGGAGCGTTAACCGGGTGTCGATCCGGGCCGGAACCCGCGGCACGACGAAGCGCTCGTCGCGGACGTGGTCATCCTCGTCCACGAGGCACTCGACCCGGGCGAGGTTGACCCGGACCAGGGGAACTTCCATCCGGAGGCCGGTCGCCCGCGGCGTCACCGTCGCATCCCGCAGGACGAGCCAGTCGTACCCGCTCGCGAGCCAGTCGGTCAGGCGGGGCGCCGCCGCGTTGATGTCCACGATCCCCTCGACGACGTCGAGGATCCGCGGCGGGACCATGAGGAACTGCCGGTAGGCCGAGGGGCCCGCGCAGTCCAGCGTCGCCTTGGGCCCGACGGCGTACGGTCCCGGGGCGAACAGGAAACCACCCGAGATCAGCGGCCGGCAGCACCGTCCGGCCCGGTCCTCACGGCACGCCAGAGCCCGATGACGAGGGCAGCGGCGCCGGCGGCAACCAGTCCCACGACGAGCCGCGGGTGGAGGGCGACCTCGAGCATCGGCGACCAGGAATGGGCCTGGTCGTCGAAGCGGCCGTGGGCGCCCCGGTCGGCGGCGGCGTCGAGCGGCCGGTCCAGGTTGTCGGGCCGATCCGGCCGTGCCTCGTCCGTCTGCTGGCCTGCGTACCCGGTCCGGCCGAGGTAGACGTCCATGATGCCGGGGGCGAACTTCTGGCCCCAGACCGAGAGGTAGGTGGGCCACCCCACGAGCAGCTCCCGCCGAGGGTGCTTCGCCATCGCGAGGATCGCCCGGGCGGGCACCTCCGGATCGAAGATCGGGGGCACGGGCTGGGCGCGGTTCGGGAGACGGCTCCGGACCCAGCCGAACTGCGGCGTGTTGACGGCCGGCAGGTGAACCGCGGTGACGCGGACATGGCTGCCGTCGTGGACGAGCTCACACCGCAGCGAGTCGGTGAACCCCACGATCGCGTGCTTGGTCGCGCAGTACGCCGACTGGAGGGGAATCGACCGATACGCCAGCGCCGAGCCCACCTCGACGATGACGCCCCGGTCGCGCGGGGTCATCCGGCGCAGGGCGGAGAGGGTGCCGTGGACGTAGCCGAGGTAGTTGACCTCGGTCACCCGCCGGTACTCGTCCGGCGTCGTCTCGGCAACCGGGGCGAAGACGGATTCCATGGCCACGTTGACCCACGCGTCGATCGGGCCGAGCTCCTGCTCAACCCGCTCGGCGGCGGCGTCCACGGCGTCCGCGTCGGCGACGTCGAGGGGCAGGACGAGAGCCCGGCGGCCGGCCACCCGGACCTCCTCTGCGGCGGCCTCGAGGCCGGCCTCGCCGCGGGCGATGAGGCCGACGTCCCAGCCGTCGGCGGCGAACGCCCGCGCGGTCGCGCGTCCGACCCCGGCGGACGCTCCGGTGATGACGACGATCATGGGATGGGGTTCTCCTTTCGGGATGGAAGATGGGACGGGGGGAGGCACTGGAGTGGTGCTGGCTGGTCCCGCGGCGACGGCGGCCGTCGCGGGACCCGTGGCAACGAGCGGCATCGGACGGGCGGTGCCCGCAGCGTCATGGCTGTCGTCGCGGTCCACGGCGCCAGCCGCGCGCGACGCAGAAAGCCGCTCGCGCGCTTCGAGGATCGTCCCGCCGGCGAGCAGCCACGAGATGCCCGCGGACGAGAGGCAGAGGGTGCAGAAGGCTCCAACCACGAGCGCCTGGTAGGCGATGAGGAAGATGCCGACGGCCGCCCCGGCGGAGGCGATGAGGGCGAGGGTGACCGCCACCCGGTGCAGACCGCGTGGCCGGGCGAGCAGGGCAACCCCCAGGATGGCGTCAACCAGGTAGAGGCTCGCTCCCATCACCGCGTCGGGGACCGGCAGCACCCGCGACAGGTCCGAGGTGAGGACCCGGCGGCTGCCGTCACCGAAGAACGGCTCCCAGGGCGAGGCGATGAAGCCCAGCTGGAAGGCGGCCAGGTAGGCGGAGACCGCGAGTCCGAGGAGGGCGAGCGCGACGAGGACGGCCGTCCGCGACCGCAGCCGCTCAGCCACCGGGCGCCTCGGCCGAGTGCGCCTCGCCCATCACGACCTCCAGGTCGCCCTCGATGCGGCCGACCGAGAACTCGGTCGCGTCGCCGGCCCGGTGGAACTCCAGGTCCACCCGGGCGCCGGCCACGGCGAGACCGCGGAGCTGGAGGCGATCGACGAAGACCGGCAGCCGCGGACGCACGATCCGGAGCCGGCGCTCGAAACCGTCAGGCGCGAGGCCCAGGGTGACCCCGAGCAGGTACGGCACGCTTCCGGCGGCCCAGGCCTGCGGGTGGCAGGCGACCGGGTAGCGGACCGGGATCTCGAAGACGTCCCGCTCCAGGCCGGCGAAGCATTCCGGCAGCCGGTGGTGTTCGAACATGCCGGCCGCCTCGACGAGCGTTTCGAGAACCCGCTCCGCATCGTCGTCGAACCCGTACCGGCGGAACCCCGCGGCGATGAGGCTGTTGTCGTGTGGCCACACGGTGCCAAGGTGGTAGCCGACCGGGTTGTAGGCGACAGCCTCGGTCGAGAGCGTGCGGATCCCCCACCCGCTGAACATGTCGGCGGCCATCATCCGGCGCCGGACCTTCGCCGCCCGGGCATCCGAGGCGATCCCGGAGAAGAGGACCTGCCCCGCGTTCGAGCTCACCACCGCGGCCGGTGCCAGGCCGTCCTGGAGGGCCATCGCGTAGCAGCCGAGGTCGTCCGACCAGAAGGTCCGCTCGAAGGTCGTCCGCAGGCGCTCGGCATGCTCTCGCAGGGCGGCCGCCCGATCTGGTTGCCGGTCACGCTCGAAGAGGTCGGCCATCGCGCGCCGAGCGGCGAACGCGTAGCCCTGCACCTCGGCGAGGCGGATTGGCGGACGGGCGATGTGGCCGGCGGCATCGACGATCCCGTTGCCCGAGTCCTTCCAGCCCTGGTTGGCGAGGCCGCCCTCCGACGGGCTGTCGTACTCGATCAGCTCGTCGCCATCGGCGTCGCCGTAGCGGTCGATCCAGTCAAGGGCGCGGTCGACGTTGCCCCGGAGCTCCCGGAAGAGATCCAGCGACCCGGTCCACGCCGCGTGCTCGCCCAGGAGGATGAGGAACAGGAGGGTGGCGTCGACCGTGCCGTAGTAGGGGGTCTGCGGGATCTCGTCGAGGCGTGCCATCTCGCCGATCCGCATCTCGTGGAGGATCTTCCCGGGCTCCTCGTCACGCCAGCTGTCCACGGCCGTCCCCTGCCACGAGGCGAGCAGCCGCAGCGTGGTGGCGGCCACCGAGGGGTCGTACGCGACGCTCTGGTACGCGGCGATCAGGGCGTCGCGCCCGAAGAGGGTCGAGAACCAGGGCAGGCCGGCGCCGTAGTAGCGGTGCCCGTCGAGATCCGAGCGCAGCATCGTCAGGTCGAGGAGCGAGCGCTCGACGACGCGGTCGAGCAGGCGCGAGTCGCTGTGGACGGAGGTCGCCCAGGCCCCCTCGACGGCTGAGCGTCCACGCGTGCGATGGGTCGCGCCCGCGTCCGACGTTGCGAGCGCGTCGCGACCAGGCGCGATCGGCTGGATCGGCGGCGCGCCGGGCTTGACCTCCTCGCCGATCGCGAGACAAAGTTCCAGCCTGGCCTCGCCGCGACCGGGGACGGCGAGCTCGACCGTGGCCCCCTTGCGGTCGCGGGTGATCGGCGCGGGGTCCAGGGAGGCGGTCAGGGTGCGGTGGACGCCATCGCCCCCGTCGTAGGCCGCCACGAGGCCGTCGTCGGTCCAGGTGGGGCGGTGGCGCCGCCGGTGCGGCGCGCCGAGGAGGCCCCGGATCTCGAAGACGTCGCGGAACCCGGCGACCACGTCGACCCGGAGGGTGAGGGTCACGTCGTCCGCCCCGCGGTTGTGAATCGTGAAGGTATCCCGGAGCTGGACGCGCTCGCCGTCGAGCCGCCGGGTCCAGCGGATCGAGAGGACGTTCTTGCCGAGGCTTCCTCCGTTGGGGAGGTCCAGCTCATGGTTCGTGAGCTCCAGGATCGCCGTCGTGCCGGCGGCCGCGGTGGCTCCGAGCGATTCCGGGGTGACCCCCTGGACCTGGACGGTCAGCCCCTCCAGGTAGCGCGTGTCGTGGTGGTAGAGACCGAATCCGTGGGCGCCGTGGAGGGGGATCTGGCCGTCCGGCGGGCAGACGAAGAACGGGTCGCCGGACTTGATGACGATCGCGTCGCCGATGCTCTGGACGACCGAGGCATGGGAGCGGGTCAGGACGTCCCGCTTGCGCCGCGCCTCCGAGCCGCTGCTCTGGCGGGCGTGACCGGGGCCCTGGTCCGAGGTCTTCTTCTTCGCGGGCATACCTACACCATCTCTCGGGTCTTCTGGAAGAGGGCACCCTTCGCGATCTCGAGCCGGTCGGGCTGGAGCCGGTCCGGCTGGCCGCGCACGAGCGCCTTGGCAAAGTGGAGCGCCTGCGTCCTATCGATGCGGGCCGGCATCGGCATCTCGAGCGGGTCGACGACCGCCTCGATGAGGACCGGACCCGGCATCGCGAGGGCGATCTCGAGCTGCTCGGCGCAGGTATCGGGATCCTCGATCGTCACCCCGGTGCCACCGCGGGTCCGCAGCGACTCCATGATCCCGTTGATCCCGTCGCCGGGTAGCCCGAAGACGATATCCACGCCCCAGTCCACCAGTGTCTCGATGAGGGTGTCAGCTGCGGT
>JBBSAS010000029.1:0-11610 GCA_038252055.1 Candidatus Limnocylindrales bacterium | reverse complement strand
GGCCGCCGGAGACCGTGATCGTGCCGACCTCGTTCGTCGTCCGCGGGTCCACGGGACCGCCTCGGAGCGCCCGCGACGCCGCGCAGCGGACCTGATCAGGGAGTCGGGGACGCTCCCGGGAGCTCGACGCGGGCGAGGGCGGCGAGGGCGGTCGCCATCGCACCGGCCGACTTGAGCCCCTTCAGCGACTTCTGGGCGCGCTTGCCGGCGGTGACGTAGGCGCCGTGATCGGCAAGCGGTGCCACCAGCCCGTTCGTCGCCGTCGCACCGATCGCCGTGTAGAGGGTCAGCAGGCGACGGGCCTCGACGGCCGCAGGGTCCCAGGTCGCCAGCCGGCGAGCCGCCTGCCCGCCGGTGCGGGCGTCCGCGGCGATCGTCCGCAGGAGGGGCGCGATGTCCGCCGAGGAGGGTCGGCGTCGCGCGAGGACCTTCATCAGCGTGGACGAGGCCTGCGCGAGGTGGTCGTTGACGGCTGCCACCTGGAGAATCGCCCCGGAGACGCCGGGGGCGACGACGATCGGTCGCGACGACGAGAGGACCGCGCCCGAGGTGCCCCCGGGGGTCCCTGCGCCGGCGCCGGGGGCGATCGGGGCGGGGACGGATCCGGGACCGGCGACCAGCCCGGCGACGACGACGCCGCCGAGCAGGCCGAGCGCGATCCCCCCGGCGATGAGCGCGAACGCGGCCCTGCCGGGCATGCCCGCCAGCTGGAGACCCCCGCACCCGGGGCAGCGGACCTGGCCGCGGGGGATCGGGCGGGAACAGCGTGGGCAGGGCACCAGGCGACCGGTGACCTCGCCGATCGCCAGCTCCGGCGCGGCGGAGGCCCTGGACGGCTGGCGGCGGAACCACCCCGTGATGCTGCTGGGACTCATCGCTGGAATGATGCTCCCCGAATGGGTCGGGCGGCAGGCCGCCCGGCGACCCGCGGCCGCCGTGGCCAGTGTGCCGTCAGTGGCCGCGGCCGCGGAGTGGTCCGATGGTCCGGGGTGGATCGGGCCGGTTGCCGGGAGCCTGAGTTCCCGCCGGCCCCGGACTGCCTACGGAGCGGGCGCGGCCGGCGGCGCGGGAGACCCGGACGGAGCCGGCGATCCCTGGGCGAGGGCCGCCTCGATGAGGGAGCGGAGGCCAGGCCCCGACGCGGTGTCCTCCATCGGCAGTGCGCCCGGCCGCTGGGCAACGCCGTTGATGACGATCGTCGGCGTGGATCCGATCCCCGCCTGCGCGCCCGCGGCGGTCTCCGCCTCCACGGCCGGCTGCTGCGAGCCACCGTCGAGACACGTTCCGAACGCCGCGGTATCCAGCCCGACGGCCGCCGCGATCTCGTCGAGGCGGGCTCGCCGGAAGGCGCCCTGGTTCTCGCCGTCCTGGTTCTCGAAGAGGTAATCGTGGTACGGCCAGAACGAGCCCTGCTCGCCGGCACACCGGGCGGCCGAGGCGGCCCGCTGCGACTCGCCGGTCGGACCTCCCCCGTCGAGGAAGGTCATGTCCCGGTAGGTCAGGTGGACCGTGCCGTCCTTCACGAACTGGTCGACGAGGTCGGGCCCGATCGTCGTGGCAAAGAAACCGCACCCGGGACACTGGAAGTCGGACCAGACCTCGACCTGGACGGGCGCGGTGGCGACCCCCAGGGCACGGTTGTTGGCGGGGTCCACGAGGTCGGTCGGGGTGGGCCGGACGGGGCTGCGGAGATCCCCGCCGGATCCCCCGGAGCTCCCGGTGAGGACGCCGGAGGCGAGGAGGATCACGACGAGCCCGACGGCCACGGCCCCCACGGTGAGGAGGACCATCGGCGACTGCCAGGCCGGCCGCTGCGCCGTCGTGGAGGCGGCGACAAGGTTCCGCTCGCGACGGGCGGCCTCGCGACGATCGCGCCGCGGCGCCGGGGCGCCGCTCGGGGTGGGCTCGTTCGGCATCGATGCTCTCGGCTGCTGGGTGGGGGACCCGTGCGGGACGGGTGAACGCGCCGCCAAGGGTAGCGTCCCGGGGGCAAGGGCGCCCCCGGGTGTCTCGCGGGGATCCGCGTCGGGCCGTGGCCGCGGCGTCGGGCCGCGGCGGCCGTGGCCGCGGCCGCGGTGGGCGGCGTTTGCGGCTCGGTCTCGACTCGGCCCCGTGGCGAGCAGCCTGCGACCGTCCTGCGGAGCAGTCTGCTCGGATCATCAGCACCGGCGCTGTTGTGCGCCGCGGTGCGCCTTCGCGGCAGCACTCGTCGGCCCTGCGGCGTCCGCGATGAGCGTGATCGAGGACGAAGCGGCGCCCGCCCCGGCGTCCCGGTGCCATCCCGCCGACCGCGCGGTCGCCGAACACTCTCCCCGCTGATATTCCGGGCGGTTCGGCGTCACGGGCCGCCACTGTAGTGTCCCGGCTGATGATCGGGACCGCCCGGCGCCATCGGCGCCACGGGCCGCCACTGTAGTGTCCCGGCTGATGATCGGGACCGCCCGGCGCCATCGGCGCCACCGGCCGGCCACCGCAGTGTCCCGGCTGGTATTCCGGGCCGCCCGGCCGCCCGAGGCCCGGCGCCATCGGCCGCATCCGCGGCACCAACAGTGTCCTGGCTGACTTGGGCATGCCTGCGCCCCTGACGTGCCGTTGGTCATGAGACTCGGTATCGACACGACCGGCTCCACCTGCTAGGCTCGACCGATGAAAGACCCCACCGCGATCGTCGTCGCACTCGAGCATGCTGGCTGCCGACTGACGGGGCCCCGGCGCGCCCTCGCGGCGTTGATCGCCGACCGGGAAGGCGGCACGTTCACCGCGGCCGAGCTCCTGTCCGACGCCCGGGCGAGCGAACAGGAGATCGGCAGGGCCACGGTGTTCCGCTCACTCGAGCTCTTCGACGCGGTGGGCGCGGTCGAGCGAATCGACCTGCGGTCGGGCGAGCACGCCTACGTCGCCTGCCTGCCATCGCACCATCATCACGTGATCTGCGCACAGTGCGCCCGCTCCGTGGAGATCGGCGACCTGGGCCTCGGCGCCGTGGCTCGCGCGGTCGCCCGCCGCACCGGCTACCGGATCGACGAGCACCGGCTGGAGCTCTTCGGGCTCTGTCCCGACTGCCAGCAACCGGCCGGAGGGAACCAGTGAGCCGGCCGCATCTCCCCGGGAGGCTGGGGTCGGCAGCGGGGCTCAGGCCGGCAACGGGGCTCAGGCCGGCAACGGGGCTCAGGCCGGCAACGGGGCTCAGGCCGGCAACGGGGCTTGCCGCGGCAGCCGTGCTCGTCGCGGCCGTCGTGGCCGCCGGCTGCGGAACGCCGGGCGTCTCGCCAGACGGCGCAAAGACGGTCGTGGTGACGTACAGCATCCTCGGGAGCGTGGTGAAGGACCTCGTCGGCGACGCCGCGAACGTCGTCGTCCTCATGCCCAACGGGACGGATCCGCACGACTGGTCGCCCTCGGCGAAGGACATCGAGCGGGTCGGGAATGCCGACATCGTCGTCGCCAACGGGCTCGACCTCGAGACCGGGCTGGTCGGTGTGCTCGAGGAGGCAGAGCGGAACGGCGTTCCCGTGTTCCGGGCGACCGACCACGTCGACGTTCGCACGTCCGGCACGGCCGCGGATGGCAACCCGGCGGGCGCTCCAGATCCGCATTTCTGGCTGGACCCGGTCTCGATGCAGGCGGTCGTGGGTGCACTCGGTCCCGCCATGGCCACTGCCGGAATCGACGTCGCCGATCGGACCGCGGCTCTCGACGTTCGCCTCGCGGACCTCGACGCCGAGGTCCGCTCGATCCTCGACGTCGTGCCATCCGCCAACCGCCGCCTCGTCACGGGCCACGAGTCGATGGGCTATTTCGCGGACCGCTACGGCTTCACGCTCGTCGGCGCGGTCATCCCCGGCCTCACCTCGCAGGGCGAGGTCTCGGCGGGTGCCCTCGCGGAGCTCAAGGTCCAGATCGAGGCGGACCACGTCAAGGCGATCTTCGCCGAGGTCGGGACGCCCACCGCGGTCGCCGAGGCGATCGGACGCGAGACGGGGGTCGCGGTCGTCGAGCTGGCCACCCATGCGCTTCCCGCCGACGGCTCGTACTTCACGTTCCTGCGCGGCGTCGCGACGACGATCGCGAACGCCCTCCGCTGAACATGGGCGCCTTCGTCGATCCCTTCCTCCAGAACGAGTTCATGCTCCGCGCGCTGCTGGCCGGGATGCTCGTCTCGGTCGCCTGCGGCGTCATCGGTACGTTCGTCGTCCTTCGCGGGCTTGCGTTCATCGGCGACGCCCTGGCCCATGGCGTGCTGCCCGGCATCGCCGGGGCCCTTCTGCTCGGCCTCCCGGGGATCCTCGGGGCCGCGGTCGGGGCCCTCGCGATGATCGGCGGCGTCAACCTCATCACCCGCCGGTCCCGACTCTCCTCCGACACGGCGATCGGCCTCCTCTTCGTGGCGATGCTCGCGCTCGGCGTGGTGATGGTCTCGCGATCGAACTCGTTCGCCGGCGATCTCGTCGGCATCCTCTTCGGGGGGATCCTCGGGACGAGCATCGACGATCTCGTCATCCAGGCCGTCGCGACAGTCGTCGTGATCGTCGTCGCCATCGTCTGCGCGCGGCCGTTCCTGCTCCTCTCGTTCGACGCGGAGCAGGCCGACGTGGGCGGATTCCCGTCGCGCCGGTACCACCTCGTGATGCTCGTCGCCGTGGCCCTGACCGTGATCGTCTCGTTCCAGACCGTCGGCACGCTGCTCGTCTTCGGGATGCTGCTCGCCCCGGCCGGCGCGGGTGCGCTGCTCGCCCACCGCGTCGAAGCGATGATGGCGTGGGCCGCGGCGATCGGGGTCGCGTCGTCATACCTCGGGCTGCTCGCGAGCTACCACTTCGACATCGCCGCGGGGGCCACGATCGTTCTCGTGGCCGCGGCGTTCTTCTTCGCCATCCTCGCGGCGACGAACGCCCGCGACCGGCTCACCGCCCCGCGTCGCGCGCCGGAGGCCCCGGCGACCGGCCACGTCCACCCGTGAGCCGCCACGGGATCCCGGGCGGCGCGCCGGCAACCTCGACGCCGCCGCCCGCCGTCGATCTCGTCCCGGTGATCGAGGCGCACGGCCTCGACGTCGGCTACGGGGGGATCACGCTCGTCCCGGGGATCGACCTCGTCGTCGGAGCCCAGACGTCGCTCGCCCTCGTCGGCACGAACGGCTCGGGCAAGTCCACCCTGCTGCGGACGATCGTGGGGCTCCTCGCCCCCGTCTCCGGCTCGCTGCGCGTCCTCG
The DNA here is from genome assembly GCA_038252055.1 of Candidatus Limnocylindrales bacterium. Lineage (GTDB taxonomy): Bacteria > Chloroflexota > Limnocylindria > Limnocylindrales > CSP1-4 > CTSoil-043. The sequence continues at coordinate 6,398 of JBBSAS010000029.1, read as the reverse complement.
GCGCACGTCCCGGCGGCGCGCCGCGACGGCTCGCCTACGTCGGCCAGTTCCACGCTGCCGGCTTCGTCCTCCCACTCCGGGCGATCGACGTCGTTCGGATGGGCCGCTACCCGAACCTCGGCCTCTTCGGGCGGATGGGGCCGCGCGACCACGACCTCGTGGACCGGGCGATGGCGACGATGGGGATCGCGGCGCTCGCCCGGTCGCCCCTCCGAAGCCTGTCGGGCGGCCAGCAGCAGCGCGTCTACCTCGCCCAGGCGCTCGCCCGGGAGGCCGACCTCATCGTGCTCGACGAGCCGACCTCGGGGCTCGACGCGGGTGGTCGGGAGCGCTACCTGCGGGCCTTCGCCGACGAGATGGCCCGCGGCGCGACGATCGTCACCGCGACCCACGACATCTCGGAGGCGGTCGAGTACAACCAGGTCCTCCTCCTGGCCCGCCGCGTCATCGCACTCGGCCCGGGGCGCGAGGTGCTCACCGCCGACCGGCTCCTCGAGACGTTCGGAATCCTCGTCCGCGATCCCCACGAGGAGCACCGCGGCCGGTTCGTCGTGGCCGAGATACGGCACGGGGCACCCCAGGTCATCGACGTCGGTCGCAACGGCCGCGAGTAGGGACGGCCACACCGCCGCGCGCCCGGGCGCCGGGCAGCGGTCGCCCCGGCAACGGCCGCGCCGACCCGCGGGACCACCCGACCGCGAGGCGAAGACGCAGGCCTGAAACCATCGCGGCTCGCTCTGCCTCAGGTGGGGTACGAGATCCAGCGGGGATCGTCACGCCGGGAGGGCGCAGTGGGCCGACGCATCGAACATCGCCAGGAGAACCGTCCTCCGGGGTCGGGGTCGAGGTCGGGGTCGTGCGCCTGAGCCTGCGGTCGCTCGTCGTCCTCGCGGCGGCGCTCGGCCTTCTCATCGTGTTCGCCACCGACCAGGTGGTGCCGGCGAGCTCCGATCACCAGGCCCAGCTGCGGCTCTGGCTGGTCGGCCGGGCAACAGGAATCACGAGCTATCTCCTTCTGACGGGTCTCGTGGCCCTCGGCCTGATCCTCTCGCACCCGACCAACCAGTCCACCTGGAAGCTGTCCCGGCGCGTCTTCCCCTGGCACGAGAACCTCTTCGTCTTTGTCGTCGCCTTCCTCGCCGCCCACGTCGTGAGCCTCATCCTCGACCCGTTCGCCGGCGTTGGGACGGCGGGCGCGCTCGTGCCGGGCCTCTCGGCATACCGCAGCGTGCCGGTGGCCCTCGGGACCCTCGGCCTCTACGCAACCCTCGTATCGGGCGTCTCGGCCCGCTGGACCAGGCTGCTCCCCAGCGGAGCCTGGCTCAAGCTGCATCGCTTCGCCCTCATCGCATGGATCCTCGCCTGGACCCACGGCCTCCTCTCCGGCACCGATGGCACGGCGCTGGTTCCGCTCTACGCGGGTACCGGCGTCCTCGTGGTCTTCGCCGGCGCCTACCGCTACTGGGTCTCGCGGCGAGCACGTCCCACCTTCTCCTCGAGCCTGTCCGGCAGGGCGGGTCCGTCGCGGGATCCTCTTCCGTCCCACCTCTCGGCACCCCTCACGAAGGAACCCCAGCCATGAAGATCCAGATCCGTCCCGTTCTGCGCCGGACCGCGGTCGTCGCAGCCGTCGTCGCCAGCGTGGCCGTCGGCGCAGCCACGATCCGGGCCGCCGGCGACTGGACCGCCGCGTCGGCGCCTCTCCCCGCACCCCCGGTCACCGTGGAGAGCCTGACCGCCCAGCTCGAGGCCGAGCGGACGCGGAGCGATGCCCTCGCCGCCCAGGTGACCGCGGCGACCGAGCAGTCGTCCGAGCTGCGCACGGCCCTCCGGGCGGCCGATGCGCGCATCGCGACCGATACGGCCGCTGCCGCCACGCTCGAGAAGCGGATCGCCGCCGCGAAGAAGAAGCTCGCGGCGCTGAACCGGTCCATCGCGTCTGCCGCTCGCCGGGCCGCCAGGAGCGCTGCTGCGGCGGCGGCGCCACGGACCGTGGTCGTGACGAAGGTCACGCGGGTACCGGACGCGACGCCGGCACCTCACCACGACGATGACCACGGCGGCGAGCATGGCGACGACTGATCGCGCAACCGCCGCACGAGAATCGCAGACCACGAGGCACCCGATCCACGTAGCCGTGACCGTCGGGGTTGCCGCCGGCATCTACGCCGTCTCGCTCGCCGGGGTAACTGCGCTGCAGGCGAACGCCGATCAGCGGGTCACGGCGGACCGGGCTCCCGCCGTCGCGGCGCTGACGGCCCTGCAGGCCCACAACGACGCGATCGAGCAGGATCTGGTGCGCATCATGTCCGCCCAGGCGGGCGCAGCCGCCGACTACGGGACGCTCGCGGACGGCATCGGCGCCCACGAGGCCTCGCTCGCCGCGCTCGCCGGCGAGGTCCGGTCGATCGAGGGGTCGGCAAAGGGTCTCCGCGTGCCCGTAGTCTCCGTGGCGCCGGTGGCTCGCGGTCTGCCGAGCGTCACGACGAAGACCGTCTACGTTCGGCCGAAACCCGTCGCAAACACGTGCACGAAGGCATCGGGCTGCTGACCTCGCCGAGCCACCACTTCGAGCGGCGGGCGATGGGGTCCCCGCTTCGGCTCGAGCTCGTGGGACTGGACGGCGTCCGGGCGGCGTGCGGTTGGGACGCTGTCTCGGCCTCGATCGAGGAAACCGAGCAGGCGCTTTCGCGCTTCCGGTCGACGAGCGACCTCGTGGCGCTCAACGAGCGGGCCGGCGACCCGCACCCCCGCCCGGTGCACCGACGCCTCCACGCCGCGGTCGTCGCCGCCGAGCGGGCCTGGCGTCGAACCGGAGGCGCGTTCGATCCGCGGATCCTCGCTGACCTGGAGCGACTCGGATACCCGGGGGCGCCGCGTGGTGGCGCGGACGCTCGCGGCGGTCGCGCGGACGCTGATGGCGGGGGCATTGGGACCCTGGCCCCCGATCCCGCGCGCCGACCCGCCGACGCGGCGGGCACAACGCCCGAGCGAGGCCGGGTCTTCACCGACGGACGGTGGCTCCATCACGACCCCCGCCGCCGGGCGCTGGCGGTCGCCGCTCCCCTCGACCTCGGTGGGATCGGCAAGGGGCTGGCCCTGCGCTGGGCCTTCGCGACGCTCGAAACGGAGATCCACCGGCTGGCCGATCCGGGCTTCGGAGCGCTCCTCGAGGCCGGCGGCGACGTCGTCGCCCGCGGTGCGGCTCCCCAGGAGGGGCCATGGCTCGTCGCCGTCGAAGATCCCGCGAGCGCAACCGAGGTCGCCGTCATCACGCTTGCCGAGGGGGCCGTCTGCACGTCCTCGATCGGTGTCCACGAATGGATGACGTCCGAAGGACGGCGCGCCCACCATCTGCTCGATCCCCGAACGGGTCAGCCGGGCGGCGCCGACCTCGCCTCCGTCACTGTCGCTGCCGCCGATCCGGCCTGGGCCGAGACGTGGTCGAAAACGCTCTTCCTGGCGGGCCGCCGTGCGATCGCCTCCCGCGCGCGGTCCGAGGGACTCGCGGCGTGGTGGATCGCAACCGACGGAACGCTGGAGATGACGCCCGCAGCCCGTCCGCGGACGGCCTGGATCGCCACGGAGGCCTGACCGCCGGTGCCTGCCAATGGCCGTGCCGAGAGAGCGCGGGAGGAGGAGGGTCCTCGTCCGTCGGTCGTCGCTGACGGTTCGTCAATACGAACCGCTCCGGTCCCCTGGGTCGCTCCCCTGGGTCGCTCCCCTGGCTCTAGCCGGTGTGGAACTCGCCACCGTCCACGTTGATGACGTTGCCGTTGATCCAGTCCGAGTCGGTCGCGGCGAGCGCGACGATCGCCTCGGCGACGTCCCCGACGGTCGTCAGGCGCCCGTGCGGGTTGCGGACCAGGGTGTGCTCGATGACGCGGGCGGCCTCGGGGATCTTGCGGAGCGCCGGCGTCTCGGTGACCCCGGCCCGGATCGCGTTGACCGCGACACCCGCGTCGAGGCGGGCGAATTCCATGGCGAGCTGGCGACAGTGCGATTCGAGCGCGGCCTTCGCGGCGGAGACCGCCCCGTACGACGGGATCGTCCGGGCCGAGCCCTCCGAGGTCATCGCGAAGATCTTCGAGCCGTGCTCCAGGAGCCCGGCCCGCCAGAGGTCCTGGGCCCAGTAGACGAGCGAGTTCGCCATGACGTCGAGGGTCATGTCCATCTGTTTGCGGCTGATCGCGCCCTTCGGGTCCTCGGCCAGGAACGGCAGGAGCGAGCCGAAGGCGAGCGAGTGCATGACGACCCGCAGGTGGGGACGCCGTCCCTCGGCGCGCGAGGAGTCGAACCGCTCGATCAGGCGCTCGATGGCGAGGGCCCGCTTGTGGTCGTCGGCGGCGTTCATGTTGACGAAGAGCGCCTCGGAGCCGGCGTCCCTGATCGCGTGTCGGACCTCGGTGACATGGTGCAGCCCGGCACGGAAGTCCAGGTGGACGCCGAAGATCCGGTACCCGGCCCGCGCGAGCGCGATCCCCGCCGCCTCGCCCATCCCGCTCGACGCGCCGAGGATGAGCGCCCAGCGCTCGCGGTCGTCCGGCATCGGGTTCCCTCCAGGGTGGTCGCGCGATCTGCCGGCGTCATCGCCCGGCCGGCGCCCCCACCGCGGGCGGAGTCTAGCAGCGTCCGGCTCGCGGGCCACCGGCGCCTGTCAGGGGCCACGACCGCCGCCGGCCGCCGGCGCTGCCGTCCCGGCGACGTCCGTCCCGGCGACGTCCTTCCCGCGAATCCCTCAGCGGACGGGAAGCACGCGGAGGACCCGGCGGAGCTGTCGGCGCGCCCGGCGGACGAGCCGCTGGGGCCGGCTGATCGCGGCCTCGGCGAGCTCGAGCGCGCGGGTGACCGGGCGTCGAGGTCCGATCCGAAGCCGGACCCTCCGTGCGGGCGTGGCGTAGAGGACGGCGCCGCGGGTCGCCGTGCCACCGTCGGACCTCGCTGGCTGCGAGCTGCGCGAGCCGAGGACGACACCCGTTTCCCCGCCCCGCGGGGCCCGGAGACGCGCGATCCGGCGGACCTGGTCGGTTCCGACCGAGACGAGGACGTCCCACGATCCGGCCGGGAGAGGTCCGCCGCCGGCAACGACGGCCAGGTCGATCGACGCCGTGAACCCGGCCATCGGGTAGGTGGCCATCCGGTCGCGGAGGTGCGGCGACGGGGTGGCGCTGGTCGCGACCGTGACCTCCGGCCCGCGTGGCCAACGCCGCAGGACGACGCTCGTGGACCCGCCGAGGAGCGCGAGGTGCGCCTCGCCGACGAGATGGAGGACGCCGTCCACGATCTCGACCCGGGCGACGCGCCGCCGGACCTTGACCAGCGTCGTGATCTCGAAGTAGCGGTCCGGAATGCGGGCCGGTCCGCGAAAGCCGGGGTAGCGGGCGAAGATCCGGCTCCCCTCGACGATCGGGTCCCGCAGGGCTCTGCGGGGCGGACAGGCGGCAATCGCCTCGAGCTCTGCCAGGAGCCCGTGGGAGAGGCAGTAGGCCCGGAGGGCAGGGAAGGGCGGGAGGTGCCGCTGGATCAGCTCGGTGTGCCAGCGGGCGAGGAGGACGGCCGCCGCATCGAACGCGGCCCGTCGCTCCTCTGGGGGGAGGGCCAGCCAGCGGCTCGTGAAGGGCCGGACGACATCGAGGATGTGGCGCGACATCAGGCGGTCGCGCCCAGGCCCCGGCGGCCGGTACCGGGCCACGAGCTCCATCCGGTCCGAGATCCGGACGAAGAACGCGGGATAGTCCTCCTTCCTCCCGGCCCCGCCCCGCGTCTGGCTGCCGGGGCGCGAGCGACAGTAGTAGCAGTCGTAGTCGGCGACGATGGAGATGCCCCCGGCTTCGAGGTACGCCCGGGCGGTGAACGGGCCGTCCTCTCCGCCGGCCACGCCCTCCGCGAAGCGCAGGCCGATGCGCTCGATGAGGGCCCGGCGGAAGAGCTTGAGGACGGTCAGCGTGCTGTAGACCTCGCCAATCGAGGCCCGCGGCCGGTTGCGCCGGAAGGCCCGTGTCGGCACGGGACGACCGCCGAGGCCGACCATCTTCGCGAGCACGATGTCAGTCCCGTTCGCCTCTGCCATCGCGACCAGCCGCTCGAGCGCCTCCGGCCCGAGGTAGTCGTCGGCGTCGAGGAAGAAGACATACCGTCCGGAGGCCCGGTCGAGGCCGATGTTGCGCGGCCTTCCGGGTCCGCCGGAGTTCGGCTCGTGGACGACGATGACCTCGGGGTGGCGCGCCGCGTACTCGCCGAGGATTGCGCCGCTCCCGTCCGTGGAGCCATCGTCGACCGCCACGACCTCGAGGCGCTCGAGGCCGATCGTCTGGCTGACCACCGAGTCGAGACATGCGCGGAGGTAGGGCTCGACGTTCCAAACGGGGATGATGACCGACACGACCGGGGTCGCGGCG
>JBBSAS010000028.1:0-11721 GCA_038252055.1 Candidatus Limnocylindrales bacterium | reverse complement strand
CGCGCTGATCCGGCGCCTCGCGGGCTGCCTCGTCACGTCTCCGGGCTCGCGCTCCGGGTCCACGCTCTCCCCCAGGGCCCCATCATGGAGCGATGCACATCGAGGACTTCGGCGTCGAGATCTGGATGAACCGGTGGGAGACCGCCTGCCGCTACAACCTGGCGGAGACCTGCGTGGACTCCGTGACCGTGGACGGGCTGCTCCAGCTGGCCGGCCTCGACCGGGGCGCCTTCCTGGAGCAGCTGGTGCCGATGCGGATGAGCTACGGCGACATCACCGGGTCCGAGCGCCTGCGGGCGGCGATTGCGGCGCTCTACGAGACGGCGACGCCCGAAGAGGTGCTCGTCACCCACGGTGCGATCGGGGCCAACCACCTCGCCTACCAGGCGCTCGTGGAGCCCGGCGACGTCGTCGTCTCGATCGTCCCGACCTACCAGCAGCACACCGCGATCCCGGCCAGCCTCGGCGCCGAGGTTCGCCGCCTCCGCCTCCGCGAGGAGCTCGGGTGGCTGCCCGACCTCGACGAGCTTCGGTCGCTCGCCGCCGGGGCGAAGGTGATCGCCCTCGTCAACCCGAACAATCCGACGGGCTCGCTCCTCGACGAGGCTGCCGTACTGGCGATCGCGGAGATCGCCCGACACGAGGGGGCCTGGATCGTGGCCGACGAGGTCTACCGCGGGATCGACCAGGCGGGCTCCGGGACGAGCCCGTCGTTCGTGGACCGCTACGAGCGGACGGTCGGCGTCGGCAGCATGTCGAAGGCCTTCTCGCTCGCCGGCCTCCGGCTCGGCTGGATCACCGCGCCGGTCGATCTCCTGCGCTCCGCCACGCGGCACCGCGACTACTCGGTGATCAGCGTCGGGATGATCGACGACCTGCTCGCCTCGATCGCCCTGGAGGCGCGTGAGACGCTCCTGGCGCGAAACCGGGCGATCGCCCGCGAGAACCTCGCGATCCTCGACGCCTGGGTCGCGGGCGAGCCCCGCGTCTCGTACGTCCGTCCGCGCGCGGGGAGCACCGCCCTCCTGCGCTACGACGCTGCCCTGACCTCCGAGGCCTTCTGCCTGCGACTGCTCGAGGCCGAGAGCGTGCTCCTCGTCCCCGGCAGCGCGCTCGAGGCGGAGGGCTGCCTGCGGATCGGCTACGCCTGCAACCAGGCGCTCTTGCGTGACGGCCTGGCCCGGACGTCAGCCTTCCTCGCGACGCTCCAGGGCTGACACGAGTCGCCGGAGCCGCTCGACGCGTTCCTCCGGGCTCGATCCGGCCAGCGCCTCTCCCACCACGAAGGCCGTGATCGGCGCCGCGGTGCGCTCGCAGCGATGCGCGGCGATCCGGGCCAGGTCGAGGAGCAGGTTCCGCTCGTCGTCCGAGATCGCGCGGGGCGCGCATCCAAGGGCCGCGGTCGCGAGATCCAGCCATTCCTGGAGGCTCGGGCTCGGGCTCGGGGGTTCCTCTGTGTTCACCTGGAGTCCTCCGCTCGTGGGGTCGCCGGTGGAAAGCAGATCGGGCGCAGGCAGCCGGCGCGCGCTCGGCTCTCAGGCCGGCTCGTCGAGTCCGGGCCCGACGCGGACCGCGAGGAACGCCAGCCGCGACGTCGCCTCGATCCCGCGTGTCGAGCCCCGCGGCGCGATGACCGTGGCACCTCCGGCGAAGGCAAGCCGCTCCCCGTCGAGGACGAAGGTGCCGACCCCGTCGAGGGCATGGTAGACGGCCGCGCGCTCGGGATGGGGCGGAATGCGCCCCCCGGCCTCGAGACCCGCCACCAGGACGCGAAGCCCGTCCTCGTCGCTGAGGATGGTTGGCTCCGGGCCAGGCGCGGCGTAGGTGACGGCCTCGCGCCAGTCGGCGACGAACGTCCGGGGATCCATTGGGGTCTCTCCTTGGCGGCTCAGCTGCCGGGTGGCTCCCAGCCCCGCGGTGGGACGCGACCTGGCTGCCGCGGGTCCCGGGTCCGGTAGACGACGTAGGGGCGGGCAACGTAGCCGAGCGGCACGCTGAAGACGTGCACGAGGCGCGTGAAGGGCCAGATCGCCAGCAGGCCGAACGCGGCGAGGGCGTGGAGCTGGAACGATGGCGGCGCGCTCGCCATCAGGTTGGCCTGCGGCTGCAGGAGCAGCACTCCCCGGATCCAGACGGAGACGTCCGCCCGGTAGTCGTGGCCCGGCCCGAGGATGTTGACCCCGAACGTGTTGATGATCCCGAGAACGACGACGGCTCCGAGCACCAGGTACATCACCTTGTCCATCGGCGTCGTCACGCGGAAGACCGACAGGGTGAGCCGGCGCCGTCCGACGAGGACGACGAGCCCGACGACGGTGGCCAGGCCGGCGATGGCCCCCGCGGTGGCCGAGATCGCGTGGTAGGTCCCTTCCGAGATGCCCACGGCCTCGGTTGCCGACGCCGGGATGAGGAGCCCGATGACGTGGCCGGCCAGGACCCCGAGGATGCCGAAATGGAAGAGCGGGCTGGCCCACGAGAGCTGGCGGCCCTCGTAGAGCTGCGACGACCGGGTGGTCCAGCCGAACTGATCGTCGCGATAGCGCCACAGGTGCCCGACGACGAAGGTCGTCAGGCAGATGTAGGGGAAGACGACCCACAGGAACGTGCTCACGGCTGGCCTCCGGTGGCACCGGGTCGGACGAAGGGGTCCAGGCTGAACGGGTCCAGGCCGACCTGCTCGGCGGGCGGACCCTCGGCGAGGATCCGCTCTGCCGCCTCGGCCACGGCTCGGCTCGGCCGGGGAAGAGCAAGATCGAGGGCGAGCACGGCGCCCGTCCACGGCGAGCGGTCGTCCTGGAGCGAGCGCAGGAGCACGCTGATTCCGGCCTGGTGCTCGAGGAGGAGCTCGAGCGGCTCCGGATCGTCTGGGAACTCGGCGATCAGCTCCAGGACGGCGGGCAGGAAGTCGGCGAGCTCACCGTCGGCGACGGCGTACCCGCGTCGGCGGATGAGGTCCTGGAAGCGCCAGATGGCCTGCCCGCGCCGGCGCGTGTCGCCGTTGAGGAAGTAGGTGAGGTAGAGGCTGTTGCGACGCCGCAGGTCGAACGTCGCGACGTAGTCGGCCTGGAGCATCAGCAGCGGCGTCCCGTCCAGGTGGGCGATGAGCTCCCGCAACGGCCCGCCGAAGGCCGCAGGCAATCGGTCGGCCGCCTCGAGCAGGAGGGGCAGCTCGGCGAGCAGCCCGTCGTCCGGGTACCGGAGGAGTCGGGAGGCGGCGGCCGCCACGACGGCCCGCTCGCGCGACGAGACGCGGGGCTTCATCGGTCCGCACCCCCTCGTGGTGCGCCGTCGCCACCGCCGTCGGGCAGGTCCGCGTAGCGGTCGGCCTCTCCGCGCTGCTTGGCCAGGTGGAACGTTTCCACCGAGACCGGCGTGGAGGGGATCTCGCCGCGAGGTCCGACGCCACCCATGCCGGGGCCACCCTCGTAGTCCAGGCTGCATCCGGGCGCCTCGTCGAGCGCACGCCCGACCTCGACGTGAGCTGATGGGATCACGGAGCGGTCCTCGTACTTCGCGATCGCCAGGAGACGGTAGAGATCCTCGAGGGCCAGCGGGGTGTACCCGACTGACGCGGCGATCGACTCGTCCGGAGCCTCGCCGAGATTGACCCGCCGCATGTGGGCTCGCATCGCGGCCAGGACCCGGAGGGTCCCGACGACGGGCTCCGGGTCGCCGGCCGTGAAGAGCTCGGCCAGGTACTCGACGGGAATCCGCAGCGCGTCGATCGCGGCGAAGAGGGTCGGCCGGTCCTCCCCGTCGAAGCCGGTCCCGGTAAGCGCGTCCACCACCGGCGAGAGCGGCGGGATGTACCAGACCATCGGCATCGTCCGGTACTCCGGGTGGAGCGGCAGGGCGATCCGGTAGCGGTTCGTGAGGGCGTAGACGGGGGATCGCCGGGCGGCTTCGAGCCAGTCCTCGGCGATACCGTCGGCCCGCGCCGCGGCGATGACCGCTGGATCCTCGGGGTCGAGGATCACGGAGCGCTGCGCCTCCAGGAGATCGTGGGGGTCCGCCACGGAGGCGGCCTCGAGGACACGGTCCGCGTCGTAGAGGAAGAGCCCGAGATAGCGCAGCCGCCCGACGCACGTCTCGGAGCAGATCGTCGGCAGCCCGGCCTCCATCCGCGGGTAGCAGAGGGTGCACTTCTCGGCCTTGCCGGTCCGGTGGTTGAAGTAGACCTTCTTGTACGGGCAGCCGCTGACGCACATCCGCCATCCGCGGCAGCCGTCCTGGTCGACGAGGACGATCCCGTCCTCGGCCCGCTTGTAGATCGCGCCCGAGGGGCAGGCGGCCACGCACGACGGGTTCAGGCAGTGCTCGCAGATCCGGGGCAGGTAGAACATGAAGACCTGTTCGAACTCGAACCGGACCTTGTCGCCGATTCGGCGGAGGATCGGGTCACCGGGTGCCGTCTCGGGCGCCCCGCCGAGGTCGTCGTCCCAGTTGGCCGACCAGCGCACCTGCATCGGCTCGCCGGTGATCAGCGACTTCGGCCGGGCGACCGGGATGTCGGCCTGGGCGGGAGCCGAGATGAGCTGGTCGTAGTCGTACGTCCACGGCTCGTAGTAGTCGGCGAGCCCGGGAAGGGTCGGGTTGCTGAAGATGCGGAGGAGCCGCTTCAGGCGCCCCCCGGACCGGAGCTCGAGATTCCCGGACTGCGATCGAGCCCAGCCTCCCTTCCAGCGATCCTGGTCCTCGTACGCCCGCGGGTAGCCGAGGCCCGGCCGTGTCTCGACGTTGTTGAACCAGGCGTACTCGACCCCGGGGCGGTTCGTCCAGGCCTGCTTGCAGGTGACCGAGCAGGTGTGGCAGCCAAGGCACTTGTCGAGGTTCATGACCATGCCCAGCTGGGCCATGACCCGCATCAGTACTCGACCTCCTGCGAGCGGCGACGGATCACGGTGACCTCGTCGCGCTGGTTGCCGGTGGGACCGTAGTAGTTGAAGCCGTAGGAGAGCTGGGCGTACCCGCCGATGAGGTGCGTCGGCTTGATGAGCAGGCGGGTCAGGGCGTTGTGGATCCCGCCGCGCCGTCCGCTGAGCTCGGCCTTCGGAGTGTCGACCGTGCGGTCCTTGGCGTGGTACAGGTAGACCGTCCCCTCGGGCATCCGGTGGCTGACGACGGCCCGGGCCACCACGACCCCGTTGCGGTTGTAGGCCTCGATCCAGTCGTTGTCCCGGACCCCGATCCGGCCGGCGTCCCCGGGGCTCATCCAGAGGTCTGGCCCGCCCCGACTGAGGCTGAGCATGAAGAGGTTGTCCTGGTACGAGGAGTGGATCGACCACTTCGAGTGAGGGGTGAGGTAGCGGACCGTCACCTCGGCGCCCTCCGCAGCTCCCCCCTGGGGACCGAAGATCCGGTGCATGTTGAGTGGCGGCCGGTAGATGGGCAGCTGCTCGCCGAGCTCGGCCATCCAGTCGTGGTCGAGGAAGAAGTGCTGCCGTCCGGTGAGGGTGTGCCACGGCTTGAGCCGCTCGACGTTGATCGTGAACGGCGAGTAGCGCCGGCCGCCGTGCTCGGTGCCCGACCACTCGTGGGAGGTGATGACCTGCTGGGGCCTCGCCTGGGTGTCGACGAACGTGATCCGGCGTCCGGCCTGGTCGGCGGCCAGGTCGGCGAGCGGCCGTCCGGTGCGTTCCTCGAGGACGCCGAGCCCGGCCGTCGCAAGGCGGCCGTTCGTCGTCCCCGACAGCGCCAGGATGACCTCGCAGGCCTGCTCGGCCCGGGCGAGCGATGGCCGTCCGTCGGCGATGCCGCCGCGCACGGTGCCGCAGGTGCGCTTGAGCTCCTCGACCTCGGCGGTCGGCTTCAGGGTGACGCCCTTGGTCGTTGTCCCGAGCTCCTCGACCTTCGGACCGAGGGCCACCATCTTCTCCGCGACGGCCCCGTAGTCGCGCTCGACGACGGTCAGGGCGGGCATCGTCCGGCCCGGGATCGGCTCGCACTCGCCGCGCCGCCAGTCGAGGACGCGGCCGCCGGGCTGGGCCGTCTCGCCCGGGGTGTCGTGGAGGAGGGGAGTGGCCACCAGGTCACGGCGGACGCCCAGGTGCCGCGCGGCGAGCGGGCTGAAGACCCGGGAGAGGGCCACGAACGTGTCGTAGTCGCTCCGGGTCTCCCAGGGCGGCTCGATCGCGGCGTTGAAGGCATGGACGAACGGGTGCATGTCCGTCGAGGAGAGGTCGTACTTCTCGTACCACGTCGCCGCCGGCAGGAGGACGTCGGAGAAGAGCCCGGTCGAGGTCATCCGAAAGTCGAGCGACACGAGTAGGTCGAGCTTGCCTTCGGGCGCCTCGTCATGCCAGGTGACCTCCGTCGGTCGGCGTCCTTCCGGGGTGGGCTCCGCGCGCACCGAATGGTCCGCCCCGAGCAGGTGGCGGATGAAGTACTCGTTGCCCTTGCCCGAGGAGCCGAGGAGATTCGCCCGCCAGACGGTGAGGACCCGCGGGAAGTTCTCGGGTGCGTCCGGGTCCTCGCAGGCGAACCGCAGCTCGCCGCTCCGGAGCTGCTCGACGGTCCGGGCCACGGGGTCCGCTCCGGCCGCCTCCGCCTCGTCCACCAGGTCGAGCGAGTTGCGGTCGAACGTGGGATACGAGGGTAGCCAGCCCATCCGCGCCGACTGGGCGAGGGTGTCGGCCAGGGCGCGGCCCTTGAAGAGTCCGCGCCCGAGGGGCGTGGCCAGCTCGTCGGCGCCAAAGCCGTCGTAGCGCCACTGGTCGGTGGCGAGGTACCAGAACGCGGTACCGGCCATCTGGCGCGGCGGCCGCACCCAGTCGAGGGCGAACGCGAGCTGGGCCCAGCCGGTGATCGGACGGACCTTCTCCTGGCCGACGTAGTGGGCCCAGCCGCCACCGTTCACGCCCTGGCAGCCCGTGAGCGTGGTGAGGGCGAGCATCGCCCGGTAGATCTCGTCGGAATGGAACCAGTGGTTGGTCCCGGCGCCCATGACGATCATCGAGCGGCCGCCCGACTGCTCGGCGTTGGCGGCGAACTCGCGGGCGATCCGCGTCACCGTGGCTGCCGGGACCGAGGTGATCTCCTCCTGCCAGCCCGGCGTGTACGGCGCGAGATCGTCGTAGCCGGACGGCCAGCTCCCGGGCAGCCCGGGTCGCCCCACCCCGTACTGGGCGAGCATGAGATCGAAGACGGTGGTCACGAGCCGGTCGCCGATGCGGAGGACGGGCACGCCCCGGGGCAGGATCGAGCCACCCTCGTTCGGGGCGTCGTTGACGTCGAAGCGGGGCAGGTCCACGGCCACGGCCTCGTCCGAGCCGAAAAGGGTGAGCTGTGGATCGATCCCCTCGAGGTCCAGGTTCCAGCGGCCCTTCCCCGACGCGGTGTAGCGGTCGCCGAGCGAACCGTTCGGGACAGCCGGCTCACCGGTGGCGGCGTCGAGGACGACGGTGCGCCACGCGTCGCCCTCGCCAGTCCTCCCGAGATCGGCCGCGGTGAGGAAGCGGTCGGGCACGTACGAGCCCGGCGACTCGGGCCGCTCGCGGAGGGTGACGAGGAAGGGCAGGTCGGTGTACGTCCGGACATAGTCGCGGAAGCGCGGGACCTCGCGCTCCACGAAGAACTCGCGGAGGATGACGTGGCCCATGGCCATCGCCAGCGCTCCGTCGGTTCCCGGATGGGCCGGCAGCCACTCGTCGGCGAACTTCGTGTTGTCAGCGTAGTCGGGGCTGACCACCACGACCTTCTGGCCGCGGTAGCGGGCCTCGGTCATGAAGTGGGCGTCCGGGGTCCGGGTGACCGGGATGTTCGAGCCCCACATCACCAGGTAGGAGGCGTTCCACCAGTCCGCCGACTCGGGCACGTCCGTCTGGTCGCCGAAGACCTGGGGCGAGGCGATCGGGAGGTCGGCGTACCAGTCGTAGAAGGAGAGCTGGCTCCCGCCGATCAGCGCGTTGTAGCGAGAGCCGGCAGCGTACGAGGCCATCGACATGGCCGGGATGGGCGACATGCCGGTGACCCGGTCTGGGCCCCATTTCCGGATCGTGTGGACCTGGGCGGCCGCGACGATCTCGAGCGCCTCGTCCCAGCGGACCCGCACGAGGCCGCCCTTGCCGCGGGCCCGCATGTAGCGTCGCCGCCGCTCCGGGTCGTCCATGATGTCCGCCCAGGCGTCCACGGGATCACCGAGGCGGGCCTTCGCCTCCCGGTACATCTCCACGAGGACGCCGCGGACGTACGGATAGCGGATCCGCGTCGGCGAGTACGTGTACCAGGAGAACGCCGCCCCGCGGGGGCAGCCGCGCGGCTCGTACTCGGGCGAGTCCGGGCCCACCGACGGGTAGTCCGTCTGCTGCGTCTCCCAGGTGATGATCTCGTCCTTGACGTAGACCTTCCAGGAGCAGGATCCGGTGCAGTTCACGCCGTGCGTGGAGCGGACCACCCGGTCGTGGCTCCAGCGGTCCCGGTAGAAGACATCGGCGTCGCGCCCGCCCACGTGGGTGATCGTGCGCAGGTCCGGCGAGACCGCGTCCTTCTGGAGAAGGCGGCGAGCGCGGAGGAGCGAGCGGACCAGGCCGTCGGTGCCGATCTCGACTCGTGGTTCAGGCATGGGACGGGCCTCCCGGGGCGCAGCCCCTCTGCTGAAGGTGGACGACGCAGTGGAGCGGCCGGTCGGCGACGAAGGGATCGAGGTCGGCGACCTCGACGGAACCCCCAAGTCGCGCAAACGTCTCCTCGAGCATCCCGGCGTGGACGCCGCAGACCACGTCACGCTGCCGGCGTGCCACCGTCTCGAAGGGGCACCGCCGCAGGTCGATGCGATCCATTCGAGCGGGGCGATCCGGGGCGAACCCAAGGCGATCCATGAGGTCGGTGACCGAATTCACGGCCTCCTCCGGCGTGGGCGCAGTCGCCCCCGCGGGCACGCCCAGCTCCTCGGTCCACCGCCGGCCCGCCTCCTTCGAGGCGGCGATTGGATCGGCCGTTCCGGAGAGCTGGTTGGCCAGGAGGCCGGCCAGCCCCTCGTAGTCTCCCGGGGCCGACCCGGCGTCTGCGGGGCGCGGGGCGTAGCGGATCCGGGGCCGACCCGGCCTCGCGCCGCGCTCCGGCATCCGGTCCACGAGGCCGGCCGAGGCCAGCAGGTCGAGGTGGTAGCGCGTGGTGCTGGCCTGGAGCCCGATCAGGTCGGCGGCTTCCACCACGGACAGTGGCCCGTCGGCTTCCCTGAGGAGGGCCAGGAGCGCGCTGCGACTCTGGGCGGCGAGGATCCGGCCGTGGTCGCTCGCGGCTGCGAGGTCGATGGGGGTACGAATGCTGCTCTCGTCCGACATTTGACACGATTATAATCATGCGAATCAAGCGGCGGCGAGCCCGTCGCGCGGCAGCGCAGCGCCGATTGAATCGCCCGGGACGACACCGGCCCGCGTCAACGGCGAAGTTGGGGGGAGCAGGAGGATGGAGCCCGTGCAGACTCACCCGGAACCGCCCGTTGAGCCTGCTGTCCGGCAGGGCGGCGCGTCCATCCGCGGGAGCCGGAGCCAGGCGCTCGAGCTCGCCACGCTCGGGTTCTTCGGCGGATTTGCCGGCGTCGCGATCTTCGGCCCGCTGGTCCCGAAGTTCACCGAGCTGCTCGGGCTCTCGCCGTTCGAGGCGGGCATCCTGGCCTCGATCCCGGCCCTGACCGGTTCGCTGCTGCGGATCCCGTTCGGGGCGGCCGTTGACCGGGTCGGCGGGAAGCTGCCCTTCGTCACCCTGCTCGCCCTGACCAACTTCGGGGTCGTGGGCCTGCTCGTGCTCCTCGCCACGTCCTATCCGGACTCGATGGCGGGGACGTACCCGATCCTCCTGCTCCTCGGTGCCCTCATCGGCTGCGGGATCGCCACGTTCTCGGTCGGCATCGCCCAGGTTTCGTACTGGTTCCCCCGGAAGGACCAGGGCGGTGCGCTCGGCGTCTATGCCGGGCTCGGCAACACGAGTCCGGGGCTCTCGACGATGGCGCTCCCGATCGCGGTGGGCTCGATGGGCATCCTCGGCGCCTACAGCGTCTGGTTCGCGATCCTGCTCGGCATCACCCTCGTCTACGCCCTCTTCATCCGCGATGCGCCCTGGTTCCAGCTGCGCGCCCAGGGCGAGACGGTCGAGCCCGGGCGGGCTGCCGACCTCGGGGGAAGCGAGCTGATCCCCGGAGGGAGCGCCGTCGCCGGCCTGAAGCGTGCCGCTGCCATCCCGGGGACGTGGGCCCTCGTCTTCTTCTACTTCCTCTCGTTCGGCGGCTTCCTTGCCTTCACCTCCTGGCTACCCACCTTCTGGCACGAGATGTACGGCTCGACGCTCCGTGATGCCGGGCTCCTGACGGCCTCGTTCTCGCTCCTCTCAGCACTCATCCGCGTTCCCGGCGGCCTGCTCTCGGACCGGATCTCGATCCGCTTCGCGCTCCCGGGCAACTTCCTCCTGATGCTCGCGGGGACGCTCGTGCTCGCTTTCTCGGGCTCCTTCTGGCTCTCGCTCGCGGCGACGCTCGTGGTCGGGGCCGGGATGGGCCTCCAGAATGCGATTGTCTTCAAGCTCCTGCCGTCCTATGTCCCGGACGCGGTCGGGGGTGCGTCCGGCTGGATCGGCGGCCTGGGGGCGCTCGGCGGTTTCGTGATCCCACCCGTCATGGGGATCGCGACGGGGATGATGTCCGGCCCGGACGCGTTCGCCCGTGGCTTCCTCCCGTTCGCACTGCTGACCGTGTTCGCCCTCCCGGCCGTCGTCTGGCTGGGCCGCTGGAGCGCAGCGCGAGCGATCGGCACCGCCGGGCCGGCAACGTCCCGGTGAAGGCGATCCCCGGCGGCGTGCCGCCCCGGTGAGTGGGTCGGGCGCCACGGGAATCGTTCTCGCCGGTGGGAGGTCCACCCGGTTCGGAGCCGACAAGCTGGCCGCGGAGGTTGGCGGGCGCCCGCTCCTCCACCTGGCGGTCGTGGCCGTCGGGTCGGTCGTGGACGAGGTCGTCGTCGTCATCGCCCCGAATGCGCCGCTGCCATCGCTGCCAGCCTCGCTGGGCGTGCCGGTCGTCGTCGCCCGGGACGCGGTCGCCGGCCAGGGCCCCCTTGCCGGCCTCGCGGCGGGTCTCGCCGTCGCGTCCCAGCCGTTCGCGATCGTGGCGGGCGGCGACCAGCCGACGTTGCGCCCGGCGCTCCTTCGGGAGCTCCTGGCCCGCCTGATCTCGCCGGGCGGCCGGCGGGTTGACGTTGTCGGGCTGGAGGAGGACGGGCGGCTGCGGCCGTTGCCGGTCGCGCTGCGGGTGGAGACGTGCGGTCCGGCCGTCACGAGGGCACTCGCCTGGGGAGCACGCTCGCTCCTCGAGGTGTTCGGGTCGCTCGACACGGCGACGCTCGATCCGGCGCGCCGGCGCGAGCTCGATCCGGAAGGAGAATCGCTCCGCGACATCGACACGCCGGACGACCTGCCGCCGGCCTGACGGCGCTCCAAGTCCGGCGCTCGGCCGCCCCGAAACTGGTGCGGCACTCCTCGATCCGAGCGCCGCTTGACGCGCTGCCAGGGCTACGGGCTGCTCGCGACCGACGGGCAGACAGGCGAGCAGGAAGGCCCCGGCGAGCGGGCCGACCCCGCAGCGGGCACCGGCCCCGGGACCGACGGGATCGACGGCGCCGACTGAGCGGACGCCTGGACGCGCGGGTGGTTCGGAACGGCCTGCCCGCCGTGTTGTCGCGTGGCCGGGATCAGCGTCGAGCCCGACAGATCAGAAGGTGATCACCTTGTCCGCCT
>JBBSAS010000027.1:0-11756 GCA_038252055.1 Candidatus Limnocylindrales bacterium | reverse complement strand
GGTCACGGGATAGAAGTTGAAGACCAGGATCGTGGCCGTCATGAACAGCAGCACGCGGATCGTCTCGGCGATGCGGTAGATCGCGTAGCTGTTCATCCGCTGGAAGATGCGTCGGCTCTCCTTGATCGCGTCGATGATCACCGACAGGCCCGGCGTCAACAGCACGATCGACGCCGCCGCGCGGGCGGCGTCCGTCGCGTCCGACACAGCGATGCCGCAGTCGGCCTTCTTGAGCGCCGGGGCGTCGTTCACCCCGTCGCCCGTCATGCCCACGATGTGGCCGCCCTGCTGCAGGACGTCCACGATGTGGAACTTGTGCTCGGGGAACACCTGGGCGAACCCGTCTGCGCTCTCGATGGACGCGGCCAGCCGCCCCGTCTCGTGATGCTTGGTATCCCCGAAGCCGCTGGCGTCGAGGATGTTCGTCCCCATCCCCAGCTTCTTGGCGGTCTCCTGGGCGATGGCCAGCGCATCGCCGGTGACCATCTTGACCGTCACCCCCATCTGCCCGGCGGTCGCGATCGTCGCCCTGGCATCGTCCCGGGGCGGGTCGAACAGAGGCAGGACACCGAGGAACTGCCACGTGCCCTTGCCGTCCGCGCGGGCCACGCCCAGGGAGCGGAAGCCTCGCGCTGCGAACTCGTTGACCGCCGTGTCGACGGCCGCCTTCACCTTCTCGGCATTCGCCGCCATCTCCAGGACCACCTGCGGCGCGCCCTTGGCAACCTGGAACTGCTTGCCGCCCGGGCCCTTGACGGTGGCCTCGGTGCGCTTGTGGACCGGGTCGAACGGCTGGAAGTGGACCACCTCGTAGCCCTTGAGGGCCTGGTCGTCCGCCAGGCCGCCGAGCACCGCGAGGTCGATCGTGTCCTCATCCTCGGCACGCGAGGCCAGTGCGGCGCAGCGGATGACCTCGGCTGCCTCGACGCCGTTCACGCTGAACGGATCGCCCAGGGTCAGCTTGTTCTGGGTCAGGGTGCCAGTCTTGTCGGCGCACAGCACGTCCACGCCGGCGAGCTCCTCGATCGCCGCCAGGCGGGTGACGATCGCCTCCTGTCTGGCCAGCAGGCGCGCGCCGACCGCCATCGTCACCGACAGCACCGTGGGCATGGCCACGGGGATCGCCGCCACGGTCAGGACCAGCGCGAACTGCAGCGTAGTCAGCATCGGGTCGCCGCGGAACAGCGCCACGACGATGATCAAGGCCACGAGGGCGACCGCGAGGATGATCAGGTAGTCGCCGATCTTGAGCACGGCCCGCTGGAAGTGGCTGACGGTCTGCGCCCCCTGGACGAGCTGGGCCGTCTTGCCGAAGTAGGTGTGCCCGCCGGTGGCGTACACCATCGCGTCGATCTCGCCCTGGCGGATGATCGACCCGGAGTACACTGCCTCGCCGGGCTTGCGCTCAGCGGGCAGCGACTCGCCGGTCAGCGCCGACTGGTCCACCTCGACCGGGTCGCCGGCCAGCAGCCGCGCATCGGCGGGCACGATGTCGCCCAGGCGGACCCGGATGACGTCGCCCGGCACCAGCTCACGCGCTGGCGTGGTGGTCCAGGCTCCATCTCGCTTCACGCGCGCCTCGATCGCCAGCTTGGCCTTCAGGGCGGCGATGGCGTTGCCCGCCTGGTGCTCTTCCCAGAACCCCACCAGGGCGTTCGCCATGAGCAGGACGAGGATGATGAAGAAGTCCGGCCAGTGCTGGGCGAGCGCCGAGAGCACGACGGCCGCCTCGATCATCCAGGGGATGGGTCCCCAGAAGTAGGTGAGGAACTTGAGGAAGGGGTTGTCCCGCTGCTCCTCGATCTCGTTGGGCCCGTACTGGGCCAGGCGCTTCTTCGCCTCGACCGCGCTGAGGCCATCGGGCGACGACTCCAGCTTCGCAAGCACTTCCGGCATGGGGAGCGACTGCAGGTCGTCCTTGGCGCTACTTGCGGTCACAGGGAGCCTCCGCGAACCGAGTCCCCGGACTGGCGGAGTCGATCGCGAGCCGTGCGCCTCGCGATGGTCTCAGCGCGCGGAATCCGCGGGCTGAGCCGCCTGAGCTTCTGCCCTGGCACATCCACCGTGACCGGTCCGTTCCTTGCAGCGTCGATGCTTCGTAGATGGTAGTACCGGGGCGCTCTGACCATGCTCGGGCTCGTCTGCAGCGGGCACATCGACCGAGAATTCGCCTCCTGTGGACGTTTCGGCCAGGCCGGTCGGCTATCCATGCAATCGGAGCTCCCGCTTCGCCAGTCGGTAGGCGCCCTCGATCGCAATCGCCAAGGCGAGCATCGCCGCCAGGATCCACAGCTTGGCGGGTTCGGTCGCTGTTGTTTGCCAGATCAGTGCGCCCAACGCAACGAGGCACGCCACGGCCCCGACGACCGAGATCCAGCTGCGGCTGCCGGCGCGAGACGCGTGCCGCGCGTTGGCGCCGTTCACCGCCGCGAAGATCAGCAAGAAGCCGGCGCTACCCAGCGTCGCAATGCTCGTCAGGTCAAACACGTTGGCAACCAACAGCGTCAGCCCTGCGGTGATCAAGAGGCCCTCCAACGGCTGACCCCACACCTTGCGCTCCAGGGTCGCCGGCAACTCGCCGTCACGCGCGATGCAGTAGCTCAAACGCGCGGCGCCGTAGAGCGTGGCGTTGATCGCGGAGACCGTGGACAGCATCGCCGCGACGGCGATCAGGGTGAAGCCGGCCTGCCCGAGGAATGGTCGAGCCGCCTCCGCCAGCGCGTAATCCTCGGCCGCCACGATCTTGTCCACCGAGAGATGGCCAACGGTGACGATCGCGACCAGGACGTACAAGGCGATCACGAACCCGACCGCAGTGAAGTACGCGCGCGGCAGCGTCCGCGCCGCGTCGTGCACATCCTGCGCCGTGTTGGCGATCAACTCGAAGCCTTCGTAGGCAAGGAAGATGATCATCCCGCCTGCCGCCAGCTCCAGGGGCGGCGACCAGGTATCGGGCACGAGCTGGGAGGTCTTGAGACCTGTCATCCCGACGGCGACGAAGAACAGCAGGATCGCGACCTTCAATCCCACGATCCATCTCTCCGCCTTCCCAATCAGCTCGGCGCTGAGCAGGTTCAGCCCGGTGATCATGATCACGCTGAGACTGATCAAGACATGCCTGCCAATGTCCTGCCACGCCTGCGGCAGGAACGTCGCGGCGTAGCTGCCGAACGCGAACGCATACAGCGACAGCATCACGACGTAGCTCAGCCACAGCAGCACGTTGAGGCTGCCGGTCAACATGCCGGACCCAAAGACGCGATCCAGGAACGTCACCGTCCCGCCCCGGCTCGGGTAGGCCACCGATAGCTTCGCGTACGAATAGGTCGTGAGCAGCGCCACCACGCCCGCCAGCGCGAACGCCACCGGCGTGCCGCCGTGCGCCAGCTGCACGGCCAAGCCCAGGACCGCGAAGATCCCGCCCCCGACCATCCCGCCGACGCCGATCGAGACCACCGCCCAGAACCCGATCTTGCTGTTGGCCGCTTTGCTCACGGGCAGGTCACCTCCCGCACAGGTCCCCGTTCGGATCGCCCACCTTCGGTGGAGCCACGCGCACGTCGATGACGATGGGTGGGCGGTCTCACAGCGCCACCCCTAGCGTAGCGTCACCGGAGGGCCTTCCGTCCCGGTCGACGCGCTCGACGGACAGTGACGGCCCGCGACCGCGGTCGTCCCGCTGCCCGAACGCGCACTCGCACGGGCCACGACCTGACCACCGACAGTTCCGGTCCGTCAGCCCCGTCCGTCGGCCGCTGCGCAGGGCGCCTCCGCCTGACGCGTCCGCCTGACGGTCATGGCCGCCCGGACCATGGTCGGCTGGACGGCGTGGACATCTCGATCGATCGTGTTCGCATGCATTCGTCACGATCAGGAAGGTCGGGGTTCACGTCACAGCGCCCTGCGGCGGTTCCGTCTGGCGACCCGGGCCCCCGGACGGCCCGGCGGCGCGGTGACCGTCGTCGAATCCATCGGGACCCCGCTCCGGTGCGCGTGCGCCGCCTGACCATCATCGCCCTGCTCGGCATCCTCGCCGCGATCGGCTCCTTCCAGATCGTGGGCGCGATCACCCAGCCGCGGCGCACCACCCCGGTGTACGACCGTCCAGTCCTCGCCGGGCAGCACATCTGGGGAGCCTGCTCCGGCGGGTTCTACGCCCGCCTCGGGGGCACGATCGTGCTCACGTCCGCCGGGTACTGCGCCGGCGAGGGGACCGTGGCGACGGACCCCGACGGCACGGGCGTTCGTGGCGTCTTCGGCCCGCCCGCACGGGCGGGCAGCTGCCAATACCAGGGTCATCCCTGCACGGGGCCAGACGTGAACTACCTGGTGGTCGCCAAGGACCGCATCCCGTGGGGACACCTGAACGTCGTGGACCTGGGCACGGCCGGCTACCGGATCATCCCGCCGGGCACGCGCCCGCTCGCTTGCGGCGACATCGCGACGGAGACCCGGCCGCGATCGATGGCCGCAACATCTACCGGAGCGGCACGGTGTCCGAGAAGAGCAACGGCCTCGACTCCGGGACGGCTCCGTCTTCCCGTGCATGATCGCCGCGAACATCAAGGTGGACGTGGGAGACTCGGGCGGCGCGGTCCTCGTGCGGGGGATCCCGGCGGGCGTCACGCTCCGCAGCTTCGGCGGGTACCTCGGGTTCACGCCCCTGGCCGAAGACCTGGGGCAGCTGGGGCTGGAACTCCGCACCACGCCCGACTGCGGCCTCACGCTGCCCGCGTCCCGTACGGGGCCTGGAGGCGCTGTCCTCGAGACCGCCGGCACCTGAGAGCCCGGGTGCCCTCTCGCATCGTCGCCCGCCGGGGCCGTCGTCAACCCTCCCCGACGTGATCCGCCCAGCGGTGGGCCGGCTCGTAGCCCAGGACTCGCCGTGCGCGATCGATCGAGAGCAGCGTCTCGCGGCCGTGGACCTCGCGTGTCATCGGCACGGATGGGAAGACCTCGGCCATCAGGTCCGCGCTCGGGCGAGTCATCACGGTTTCGGCGGCGGCGACGATGCAGATCTCCGCGCCGGTGACGTCGGCGGTCAGGGCCAGGCGGCAGGCCTGCGCCACGTCACGGCAGTCGACGTAGCCCCAGAGGTTCCACCTGCGCAACTGCGCGTCGCCCCAATACGAGGGAAAGGCTGCGTAGTCGTCGGGTTCCATGATGTTCGAGATCCGCAGGCCGACGAACGGGATCCCGGTTCGGCGGTTGAACTGGACGGCCATCGTCTCGCCCACCAGCTTCGACAGCGCATACGACCACTCGGGGTGCGGCTCGATCGTCTCGTCGATGGGCGCGAACAGCGGCGGAGTGTCGAACGGGAGGCCGAGCACGGTCTCGGAAGACGCCCAGACGACGCGACGTAGGCCGTGCGCCTCGGCGGCGGCGAACACGTTGTACGTGGAGAGCGCGTTGATCCGGAACGTCTCGGCGGGCGGGCGAATGTCCGGGGCGGGGATGGCGGCGAGGTGCACGACGGCGTCGGCGCGGGCGAGCGCCTCGTGCGCCTGGCCGTAGTCCGCGAGATCCGCCACCAGGCACTGCCCATGCGGCGAGCCGTCGTGGCGCGCGTCCACGTTGAGGACGTCGTGGCCGTGCTCGCGCAGGTCACGCACGACCCACCGGCCCGCCTTGCCGCTGCCACCTGTCACCACGATGCGCACGGGAGTGGCCTCCTGCTCGAAGGGGTCATTATGCGGCAGGCAGCGTGCGTCGGGCGCGTCGACGTTCCTCGCCCTGGGTCCGACCAGCGCGCTTGCGGCGATGACCCACCGGCCGCCCATCTCGCCGCGCAGAGCCGCCCGCGCCGGTACCATTGACCTCCCGTGACGACCCTCGCCCCGACCGATTTCACCCACCTCCACGTCCACTCCGAGTTCTCCCTGCTCGACGGGCTCGGGCGGATCACCGACCTCGTGGACGAGGCCGAGCGCCTCGGCTTCGACTCCCTTGCCCTGACCGATCACGGTGCCCTCTACGGCGCGGTCGCCTTCTACCAGGCCGCGAAGGCCAAGGGGATCAAGCCGATCATCGGGGTCGAGACCTACGTCGCGCGCCGGTCGATGCGCGACAAGGAGGGGAAGGCCGACTCCCAGCCCTACCACCTGACCCTGCTGGCGAAGAACCTCGTCGGCTACCGGAACCTCTGCCGGCTCATGACCGACGCGCATCTCGACGGCTACTACTACAAGCCCCGGATCGACCGCGAGCACCTGGCCCGGTATTCCGAGGGCCTGATCGGGATGTCGGCCTGCCTGGGCGGCGAGATCCCGAAGGCGCTCGAGACCGACGACTGGGACCTCGCCCGGCGCCTGGCCGGCGAGTACGGCGACATCTTCGGCAAGGGCAGCTTCTACCTCGAGCTGATGGACCACGGCCTCCCGGAGCAGACCGTCCTGAACCCCAAGCTCCTCCGCCTGGCCGGCGAGACGGCGCTGCCGCTCGTGGTGACGAACGACCTCCACTACGTCCACAAGTCGCAGCACGAGGCCCACGACGTCCTCCTCTGCGTGGGCACCGGCAGCAACCTCGACACGCCGGGGCGGCTGCGCTTCGAGACTCCCGAGTTCTACCTGAAGTCGGCGGCCGAGATGTTTGCCCTCTTCCCCGACCAGCGCGAGGCCTACCGCAACACCCGCCGGATCGCCGAGATGGTGGACCTCGAGCTGCCCCTCGGCCAGCTGCGGATCCCGCACTTCCCGGTGCCCGACGGCGAGACCGTCGAGAGCTGGCTGCGGGCCGAGTGCGAGCGGGGCCTCGCCCGGCGCTACGGGACGGTCACCGCGGAGCTCCAGGAGCGCCTCGACTACGAGCTCGGCGTCATCAACCGGATGGGCTACGCCGGCTACTTCCTCATCGTCGCCGACTTCGTCCGCTTCGCCCGCGAGCAGGCGATCCAGACCACCTGCCGGGGGAGCGCGCCCGGGTCGATCGTCACGTTCACCCTCGGCATCACCCCGGTGGACCCGATCCACTACCAGCTGCCGTTCGAGCGCTTCCTGAACCCCGACCGGGTGACGATGCCGGACATCGACGTGGACTTCGAGGATGGCCGGCGGGACGAGGTCATCAACTACGTCAGCCGCAAGTACGGCGCCGACCACGTCGCCCAGATCATCACCTTCGGCACGATGCTGGCGCGGGCCGCGATCCGCGACGTGGGCCGGGTCCTGGGCCAGCCGTACGGCGACGTGGACCGGATCGCCAAGGCCGTCCCGAACCAGCTCGGGATCCGGCTCGACGAGGCCCTCGAGATGGGCGGTCCGCTCAGGGAGATGCACGACGCCGACCCGATGGTGCGGCGGATCATCGACTTCGCGAAGCAGCTCGAGGGCGTCGCCCGCAACGCCTCCACCCACGCCGCTGGCGTCGTCATCAGCCGCGAGCCGCTCACCGAGCTCATGCCGCTCCAGCGGGCCACGAACTCCGACGCCACGATGACCCAGTACGAGATGCACGGGATCGAGGCGCTCGGGCTCCTGAAGTTCGACTTCCTGGGCCTCTCCAACCTGACGATCCTGCGGGCCGCCGTGGACCTGATCCGCGAGCAGAAGGGCGTCTCGATCGATCTCGACGACATCCCCCTCGACGATGCCGAGACGTTCGCGTTGCTCGCCTCGGGCGAGACGACCGGCGTCTTCCAGCTGGAGTCGGCGGGGATGCGCCGCTACATCCGGGAGCTCCGTCCGACCTCGGTCTACGACCTCGCGGCCATGGTGGCCCTCTACCGGCCCGGCCCGATGGACAACATCCCGGCCTACATCCGGCGAAAGCACGGCCAGGAGAAGGTGACCTACCTCCACCCGCTCCTCGAGCCGTTCCTGGAGCGGACCCACGGGATCTTCGTCTACCAGGAGGACATCATGGCCGCCGCGACCGCCCTCGGCGGCTTCACGGGGCCCGAGGCGGACACGCTCGGCTACGCGATCCGCAAGAAGAAGTCGAGCGTCCTCCGCTCGATGAAGGACCAGTTCGTCCGCCAGGCCGGCGATCGGGGCGTCCGGCCGGAGACGATCGACGCCGTCTTCAAGGCCTTCGAGCCCTTCGAGCGCTACGGCTTCAACAAGGCCCACGCCACCACGTACGGCCTGGTCGCCTACCAGACGGCCTATCTCAAGGCGAACTACACCGTCGAGTACATGACCTCGGTGCTCACCGCCTTCCGCGACAACGCCGAGAAGGTCGCCGCGGCGGTCGCCGAGTGCCGCCGCCTGGGGATCCCGGTCCTTCCGCCCGACGTCCATGCCAGCCATCTCGAGTTCACCGTGGAGGGCTCCTCGATCCGCTTCGGTCTTCTCGCCGTGAAGAACGTCGGGCACGGCGCGATCGAGTCGATCGTCGAGGCTCGCGAGGCGGGGGGCGCGTTCCGCTCCTTCGCCGACTTCTGCAACCGGGTGGACCTCCGGCTCGTCAACAAGCGGGTCCTGGAGTCGCTCGCCAAGGTCGGTGCCCTCAACGAGGTCGGCCACCCGGCCCAGCTTCTCGTGGCCCTCGACGAGGTCCTGGCCGCCGCCCAGGCGGACCAGCGCGAGCGGGCCTCCGGCCAGATCAGCTTCTTCGACCTGGCTGCCGAGCCGGGCGCGCTCGAGGCGCCCCTGCCGGCGGCGACCGAGGTTCCCGTCCGCGAGCGGCTGCGCTGGGAGAAGGAGCTCCTCGGCCTCTATCTCTCGGACCACCCCCTCGGCGAGGTCGCGGAGCGGATCGGGCGGTTCGTCACCGCCTACTCCGGGGAGCTGAAGGACGAGTCGCTCGAGGGCGAGCGGGTGGTGGTCGGCGGGGTGGTCACCGGGGTTCGCCCGGTCATCACGAAGGCGCGGGCGACGATGGCGGTCGTGACTCTCGAGGACCTCCAGGGCTCGATCGAGGTCGTCGTCTTCCCGCGGCTCTACGAGCAGACGGCCCCGACCTGGCAGGACGGGGCGATCCTCCTCGTGGCCGGCCGGATCGACCACCGCGGCGAAGAGGTCTCGCTCCTGGCCGACCTCGTCCGCGACTTCGACCTCGCCGCGACCGGGGGAGAGGAGGCCTTCGCGGCGGAGGTGGCCGCGGCGGACCGGGGTCGAGGCCGGGGCAGGGGAGCGGGGAACAGCAATGGGAACGGCCGGTCCGGTCGGCCCGCCGGCGCCAACGGGGGATCCGCGCCCCCGGCACGTGGCGGGGCCCCTGCCGCCGGACCCGTGACGTCATCGGTCGGGGACACGCCGCGTGACGCCGTCCCCCTGACCCCGGTGCGCGGTCGGCCCCTGCCGACCCTCGCCGCCACGGAGCCCGTTTCAGGGGCGCCCGAACCGGTCTCCGGGGCGCCCGAGCCGGTCTCCGGGGCGCCCGAGCCCGCCGATCTCGCGGCCATGGCACCGGACCGGGAGGAGCCGCCGTTTTCCGACGAGGCCCGCGCGGAAGCGCTGCGGACCGCGTCCGCGCCGACGGCGCCGCGCGAGGCGGGTCCCGGCGGCCGGCTCCACGTCCGGTTCCGGGCGGGCCTTCCGGTGGACGACCTCCAGGCGGCGATGGCGGCGGTCCGCGACGTGTTGCGGGCCTGTCCGGGCTCCACGTCCGTGACGGTTCACCTTCCCCAGGGTGCCGGGCGCGCGGCACTCCCGATGGAGCTGCGAAGCGGGGTTGCCTACGACGCGGAACTCGTCGCCGAGGTCGGCCGCCGGGTGGGCGTTGGTGCCGTCGAGCTGGCCCTGGCGACTGACGCGACGGAGACCGCGACCGCGGCCCCGGCCTGAGGCCGCTCGCGAACCGGCGCCCTGTTCCGTGCGCGTGCCGCGGTCCCATCCCCGGACCCGCGCCGGCGGCCTGCGTCCCCCCGGGCGGCCTCCGTCTCGCGCCCGCGATCGCCGCGTCAGTCGCCCTGGACGGCCCGGATCGCCCGCACGACCGAGAGCTGGTCGCGGTGCTGGGCTCGCACGGCATCGAAGTCGGCGGGTTCGATCTCGAGCTCGGTGGCGATCTGGTTGAGGACCGCGCTCTCGGGAGAGGAGATCTCGTCGTCAGCGGCCGCGACGAGGAAGCAGGCCCGCAGGACGCCCAGGCGCTGCTCTACCGTCGAGACCCGCTTGAACTCGCGGGTCACGAGGAAGTCCTCGGTCGAGCCGAAGAGGCGTGCCTGCTGGCGGGCGATCTCGACGATGATCACCGCCTCGACCTCCGAGACCGCCGTGCGTTCGACGAGGGCCTGTTCCATGAGGGCCACCTGCGCGTCGCTGATCGAGAGATCGGCGTTCGCGGCGCGACTCAGGACGTACGCCGCCCCGGCGAGGAGGCGGGCCCGGTCGGGCGGGAGTGACTCGAGTTGGGCGACGATCTTGCGCACCGTCGCCGTCTCGCCCTCCGGCGTCGGGGTGGCGGCCGCGCCGGCCGGGGCGCCGGGGTTCAGGGTGGTCGAGGCGGTCGCGGGAGCATCGTCTCCCCCGAAGAGGCGGCGCAGGAAGGACATGGTGGGCTCCATCGGCGGCGGGGCGCGAAGGCGGCGAGGCTGCGGCTCGTCGAGGTTCGCTCCGCGGAGCGTAGCGCAGGCCGCGAGATCAACGACGGGCGCGGCCCCGCCGGGTGCGCAGCCCGGTCGATCAGCCGGCTTCGGCACTCCCCGGCCGCGGCTCCGCAGCCGACGTGTGCGCGGGTGCGGCCGAGAGGTCGAGGTCGAGTTGAATCGCGCCGGCCGCCGAGGTCCCGATCGGCGCGGCTGAGGCATGGCGCCGCGCCCGGGGACGCCGGGCCCGCTCGACGCCCTCGACGCCATCGGCCAGCAGCGGCGCGCCGACTGACGCGGCCAGGCGCTCGGCCAGCGGCCACCAGTCGAACGTGTCGGTGATCGACGAGGCGGGCAGCGTCACCAGGCGCTCGGAGGACACGAAGCCGGGCAGCACGGTGTCGAGGATCCCCTCGATCAGCTCCCGGAACGCGTTGTTCGTCGTACGGATCCCGTCCTCGCGGAGCTCGATGTCCGGGGTCAGGCGGACGACGAGGTCGTAGGTCGCGCCCCAGTTGCGCACGAGCGGCTCGATGTCGAAGCGATCGAGGCCACCGCAGGACCGCAGGTAGTAGGCGTAGTTGTCGACGACCCCCCGGTCGGTCACGAGGACCTCCGCCTTCGGCGCCAGCTCCAGCTCCTGGCGGACCTGGCTCACGAGCACCCACAGCTGCGCCTCGCCGGTGGCGGTCTCGTTGATCCCCAGCGGGTTGTCGCGGACGACCTCGCGGGCGAACTCGACGGATCGGCCGGCGCGCTGGATCGTGTGGGCGAACGCGTAAGCTGCGGTCGTCTTCCGAATCCCGTGCGACCCGACGAAGGCGATCTTGGCGCGGCGAGGCCAGGCGGTCACCGGCCCATCCTACGCTGCCGGAATGCCCTGATGAGCACGCCGCCCGACTATGCAGGGCCGCATACTTCGACGTGGGGCGGGAGAGCCGCCGGAGCCGGGCAGGAGGGACGGATCATGGAGCAGACGGTGTTCGAACAGCAGGCCAGTGAGGCAGCGCCGCCGCCGCCGCCACCATCGAGCCGCGGCTTCAGCGCCTTTCTCAACTTTCGCTACATGATCACGCCGCCGCTGATCACGCTGCTCTGGATCCTGTCCGTCATCGCGATCACGATCGGGGCGGTCGCTATCGCGTTCTACCAGGACGGGGGGCTCATCCCCGCCATCATCGGCTGGATCGGCGCCATGATCTGGGTGCGCGTCGTCTTCGAGGTGATGATCGTCCTGTTCCGCATCAACGACGGCATCCAGGAGATCGCCCGTCGCAGGTAG